>NZ_JASLCN010000410.1 GCF_030151805.1 Fluviicola sp. | reverse complement strand
TATCGAAATGTCGAAAGGAGGGTTTCAGGCGCAGATATACCGCATGCGGAACCAATTGTACAATGTGGAAGATCCGAATGGAAAATCCTTGCTGGAGAAAATCGAATCAAACAAAGCGGGTTTAACGATTGTCAAAAAACATCCGTTTTTTGGTGTTGGTGTTGGCGATATGAAAGAAGCGTTTAAAGAAACCTATCGTTTGAATCATTCGAAACTAACGCTTGACAACCAGCATCTGACTCACAATCAATACATCACCAGCTGGGTAGCCGGAGGAATTCTTTGCTTCATCGCTTTTGTGCTTTTATGGCTGATTCAGCTTCTTCGCGCATTGAGAATAAATGCGTTTGAGTGGACGGGATTCCTGGTCATTACGATGCTTTCTTTCCTGATGGAAGACACACTTCAGACACAAACGGGAGTTACCTTTGTTGCCTTCTTTTTTGTTTATTTTATTACCGGGAAGAAAATCTTGTATCCGGCAAGATAGGGATTTTTCACCAGGCAACTCTTCCAATTTTAGTACTTTTAAAGTTATGAAAACAAGGCCGATACTTTGCTTGAAATGAAAGGGTATAAGGCTTTGCGCTCTTCGCTACTTTGCGTTTAAATATGAACTTGACTTACTGAACGCTAAGATGCAAAGGATGCAGAGGATTTTTATTACATCATTTAAATTCCCGTACAAGACAATATTTTAATACTTTGTAAATGCAAATCGGTTGTTTCTTGACTTTGAAAGGCCTACTTTTGCACTCAAATTGAGAATCCATGCGTTTTGAGCTGACCAAAGACTTTCTTGAGCGCATCCGGCAAGCGATTTTGTCGGAGGATAGACTATGGATTATTGAGCACATCACTGATCTTCACTTTGCCGATATTGCGGAAGTTATGGACGAATTGTCCATCGACCAGGCAAAATACCTGTATTATCAACTCGATGAAGAACTTCAGGCGGATGTCCTGATGGAACTGGAAGAAGAAGTTCGGGATCGGTTCTTAGCATCTCTTTCTGCCAAAGAAATGGCAGAGCAGCTGGAGAACCTGGATTCCGATGATGCTGCCGATATCCTCGGGGAGCTTCCGGATGAGAAAATCCAGGAAGTCATCTCTCAAATGGAAGATGATGATGCTGCAGATGATATCGTTGATCTCCTGAACTATGACGAAGACACGGCTGGTGGATTGATGCAGAAAGAGTTCATCCAGGCACGGTTGGAGTGGCCGGTAAATCGGGCGCTGGTTGAATTGCGCAGACAAGCAGAAGATGTGGAGCAGGTTTATACGATTTATGTCATCGATGACCTGAACAAATTGGTGGGAGTTCTTTCACTGAAAAGATTGCTTTTTGCAAGCCCTAAAACACCGATTCGAGATTTATATGAAGGAAAGAATTTGATCTTTGTCACTACAAGCGATTCTTCTGAGAAGGTGGCGAAAGTGATGGAAAAATACGATTTGGTTTCCGTACCGGTTGTCGACTTGCAGGGAAAACTGGTTGGTCGCATTACGATTGATGACGTCGTAGACGTGATCAAGGAAGAGGCAGACAAAGATTTTCAGCTGGCTTCAGGGATCTCGGAGAAAGTGGAATCGAATTCGAGTGTATTTCGTATTTCCAGAGCGCGTTTGCCCTGGCTTTTGATCGGAATGCTGGGTGGAATTTTGAGTGCACAGGTTATTTCGCGCTTTGAAACAAACATTACACATCTTCCGGCTCTGGCATTTTTCATCCCGCTGATTACGGCAATGGGTGGAAACGTGGGAGTACAATCGTCTGCGATTATCGTGCAATCGCTGGCGCGTGGAAACGACCCCTTTGATAGTATTTTTTCAAAAGTAGGGAAAGAAGCAATTGTTGGTCTGGTAAATGGTTTGCTGTGTTCCTCATTGATTTTTGGGATTTCTTATTTCTTCAATGATTACCGTCTGGCTTTAGTTGTAAGTATCTCCTTGCTTACCGTCACGATCTTTGCTGCTATTTTCGGCACAATGATTCCTTTGATCCTGAACCGGTACAAGATTGATCCGGCTTTGGCAACAGGTCCTTTCGTCACCACTACAAATGACGTCCTGGGCTTGTTTATCTATTTCACAGTCGGACTTCTACTCCTGAAATAATTTTCTTTTCAAAAAATAATTTGAGTTTAATTTGTTTATTTTCAATGAGTAAACGTATTCATTTGAAATTATTTTCAACTTTTTTTGCATTTCAAAAATCCAAAACTTTTTTGGTATCGTAACTGAGTCAAATTTTTAATTCAAAACTTAACGATTATGAAAAAGGGATTATTATCAATCGCATTCATTGCTTCCATAGCAATCTTTTCTAACTCATTTGCTCAGACTGTTATGGTTGGTGGAGAGTCCATGTATCCGGCAAAAAACATTGTAGAAAACGCGGTAAACTCTAAAGATCATACCACATTGGTTGCAGCAGTAAAAGCAGGTGGTCTGGTTGAAACATTACAGGGGAAAGGTCCCTTCACAGTTTTTGCTCCGGTAAATGACGCTTTTGAAAACCTTCCTGCAGGAACGGTAGAAACATTGTTGAAACCGGAAAACAAAGCAACATTGGTGAAAGTATTGACTTATCATGTGGTTCCGGGAAAAATGGACTTCAACACAATAGCTGCCGCAATTAAGAAAGGTGGCGGTAAAGCGGAAATGACAACTGTTTCAGGAGGTAAGTTGTGGGCAATGATGAACGGAGACCACAACATTACGATTAAAGACGAAGCAGGAAATGTCGCAAATATCTCCACATACGATGTGTATCAGTCAAATGGAGTGATTCACGTAGTTGACAAAGTGTTGATGCCTAAAATGTAAATTTCCACAGGCAATAATTCCGAATATCCTCGTTGCTCTTGAGCATGAACTACAACATTCGGGATTACTTACCGACAAACTCGTAGCAAGGGTGGAACCCTGACTCCGGATAATCTTATCAGGATGTCAGGGTTTTTTGGTTTCATATTATTCCACTACAAACTTCTCCTGCAACTCTGTTTTTTCGTTTGTTGCACGAACCAGGTAAGTTCCCTTCAGCAAAGTAACCTTATTCATCGGAAGGATGTGATGTCCGTTTTCCAGCATGTGATTGTTCTGATAGATCACTTTTCCTTCTGAAGAAACAACTTGTACCGTGTAGTTTCCTGTTTTCGGAATCATTAGTTCCAGGCTGAATTGCCCGTTATTCGGGTTCGGAGAAACAGAAATCTGTTTTCCGGAACGGTTTGCTTCAATGGAGCGGATATCCGATAAAGTAGCCTGACCGTTAATGTCCACATTTTTCAATTGGTAATAACTGATTCCTCCAAGTGGTTCTCTGTCCATAAAAGCATAAAATTGAGGTGTTTCAGAATTTCCCTGACTTACTACCTGCCCGATTTCTTCGAATTTCAAATCACTTCCTGCTCTTAGAATCACAAAATGCTGATTTTCTTTTTCGTAATTCGTAGACCAGCTTAATTGAACATCTTGTCCGGAAAGAGCTGCTTCAAAATTTCCCATATCCAATGCCAGCGGACAAGTAATGATAAAAGTTGCGGTTCTCACCGTTCCGCATGCATCTGTAACAGTTGCTGTGTAGGTTGCGGGTCCGTTTGTAACATTTAAAGTGCTCGAATTTGCACCGGTATTCCAGGAATAAGTATAACCGGGAACTCCGTAAAGTGCCGCTGGGTTCAAAAGTGTTGTTCCGGAAGCACAAGTTGGAGCAGCAATCGTGGAAGAACCGTTTCCGGTGGTTGTATTGGCAAGTGTTTCCGGGTTTCTGCCCTGAACGGTTACATTCCAGTTATTCATGTAGTTGCAGTAGTTGTTTGCCCAGTTACAGTTGTCGTAAGTACCATTTCCGGTACAATAAGTACGACTGAAATTAATGTTGAAAGTTAATGTCTGATTGGAACAGGAAGGAGTATAACATTGTGCCAAAGATTGGGAGCCTGAACCGGCAAAAGGTAATACGGGATTCCAGGTTCCGATACTGTTACAACCTGCACAGGTCCAGATTGTTCCCGGTGCTCCGACAGGCGATATCCCGCCACACGTGGAGGTAATCCATACCTGGGCTTCAGATCTCCAGCAATCGTCATAAATACCCCAGAACGGAGAGGAATTCAGATAGCAATAATTTGAAACAATCGTCCAGCCGGCAGAAACGTCCCATGGAGTTGTTCCTCCCGGAAATGTGACGTTCAGCGTGCTCGAACAGGAAGCGGGAGACGGTCTCGACCCCATAAGATTATTCGCTGAGGTAATTGGTCCTACCACTGTTACCAAAGGATCGATGGTGATCGGGTAGATTTTTCCCGGATCATTCAACTGAGCTGAGTCACATAGAATTTCTAACAGATTTCCGTTCAAAGCATATGGATTCAACCAGGATTGTCTGTTTTCTGAGGCATCATAACATCTGGCACTGTTGAATTTAATTTCAGCTTCTCCGGTATGGATGTTTTCAAAAATGACCGGTCCGTGAACAATTTCTTCATTCGTATAGATATATCCGTTCAGATGGGCCGGAACATTCAGCTGATCCATAAAAACAAGGCGCTTTACATGCAGGTTTTGGCGAATAATGAAGTCTGATTCGATTTTCCCTTCGGAAAAAACGATTCTCATATCTATTCCCGGAAAAACATCCGTGATGTATGCTCCTTCATTTCCAACAGCAATCTGCGACCAGTTTGCCTGGTAAATGTTCACGGAATTGTTATTGTTAATGACCTTCAGGGAATAATTGTTGAATTTGAATTCGGATCCGTTCAGCAAAAAGGACGTTAATTCGTTTGCAATGTCCAAAGTAGTCGGCCAGTCCTGAACTCCTGATTGGTATTTTTGAGCTGAAACTTTGTGAAGAGTCGGATCAATGGCCCGCCAAACCCCGTTTTGAAACAAGTTGATAGCATTACTGGCTTTTTGAATGTAAAAGAAATTCGGATGATCCGAATCAATGTAGTAACGCGAATCATACGTTCGTTTACTGATATCTTCGATCACATTTTTTCCAAATGGTGCATCAAAAGTGAGTTTGCCGAAATCCGGATGTGTGTAATACGAAGCGGAATTGTATTTTCTCCCGGCGTCGGTTGAGTAGTTGCGCGATTGAATGAATTCAATTTGGGGAGACATGGATTCAAAAATCGTTACCTGGGCATTCAAATGAACAGATAAAACGCACGCAAGAGATGTAGTAGATAAGTACTTCAACATAGTAATAGCATTATAGGTTTCAGGCTTTTTACGCCTAAAGTTGTAGTTGTATTTATTTTCTCGAGCGCTAAATATAAATAATTTTCATGGTAAATCTGTTAATTTTTGAATTGGATAATGGATTTAACAATTTGATTCTTAGTAGAATTGATTTATCAATTGTTTTTTTAGTGCGTTTTTAGTTGGAACAAATTTGGGATTTGAAAGAAAGTCATCCCGTTCTAAAACCCGACAAAAATGGATTGATTACCTTTGTGAAAAATTTCCGCATGACATTTCACGATTTAAATATCAAAAAGCCGGTCCTAAATGCTTTGGATGAACTTGAATATACCGTTCCAACTACGATTCAGTCGGCAGGATTTTCCGTGATGATGTCCGGAAAGGATGTCATAGGGCTTGCCCAAACAGGAACTGGAAAAACATTGGCTTATTTGCTGCCTTGTTTATCCATGTGGAAATTCTCCAAAGAACCGCATCCTCAGATCCTGATCATCGTTCCGACGCGTGAATTGGTTGTTCAGGTGGTTCGGGAAGCAGAGAAACTGACACCGTATATGAATGTGGTTGTTGGCGGAGTTTACGGAGGAGCGAATATCAATACGCAATCGGCAATGGTTTTGCAGGGATTGGATATCCTGGTAGGAACTCCGGGGCGTATTTTCGATTTGGCAGCCAATGGATCTTTGCAGTTTAAACATATCAAGAAAGTAGTGATCGATGAAGTGGATGAAACCCTGAATCTGGGATTCAGACCACAATTGATGCGTATTTTTGAGTTGCTTCCTCCTAAAAGACAGAATTTACTTTTTTCAGCAACACTTTCCGAGGAAGTTGCGACATTCATTGAGGCATATTTCGAAAACCCGGTTAAAGTGGAAGCTGCCAGAGCAGGAACACCGCTTGAAAAAATCAGACAGGAAGCGATTTTCGTTCCGAATTTTACTTCCAAAGTCAACTTATTGAAGCACTTGCTGGAAGAAAATCAGGATATGAGCCGGGTTCTGGTATTTGTTTCTTCCCGCGTTCTGGCAGATATGTTGTATGAAGAACTGGAACCGGTATTCAATGTGGAAATCGGGGTAATCCATTCCAATAAAGCTCAAAATTACCGGTTCAATGCCGTGAATCATTTCCAGAATGGTATTTACCGCATCCTGGTAGCAACGGATTTGATTGCACGCGGAATTGACGTAACGGACGTTTCTCACGTAATCAACTTCGATATTCCGGATAACACGGAAAATTACATTCACCGCATTGGTAGAACGGGTCGACAAGACAAAGAAGGACATGCCATTACATTCCTGGCTGAAAAGGACAAAGAATTCTTCGGGAAGATTGAGCAGTTCATGAACAAACAAGTGGATATTCAGGCTTTCCCGGATGAAGTGGAGCTTTCAGAATTGATTTTGGAGTTTGAAAAACCACAGGTAGCGATGAAGAACGTGTTGGTTAAATTACCTGCGAAAGATCAGGTCGGACCAGCATTTCATGAGAAAAAGGATAAGAACAAAAAAGTCAACGTTCGCTATAATCACAAGAAAGCCATGCAGGAAAAGTATGGAAAACCGAAAAAACGCGGTGGTAAGAAGAAGTAAAACTTTGTTTTTTCTTACGAAGGAGGTAATTGAGAATGGAAAAGTGAAAGGGTGCACGGATATTTCGGGAAGCAACCTTTTCAATTGTACATTTTACATGCTCCATTTAAAGGATTGCGTATCTTCATAAAAAACGTTAAGTGAATGGTTGAT
>NZ_JASLCN010000377.1 GCF_030151805.1 Fluviicola sp. | reverse complement strand
GGGAGAATTTCTGCCAGGCAAGCATGCTTTTGCAAATGTGAATTCCACGGTCGTTAATGATTTGTGTTTTAATCACTTTGTGACCGTAAGCCTCCAGGATTTTTGCAACGGAATACCCCAGGAAATTATTTCGTAAATGTCCTAAATGCAGCGGCTTGTTTGTGTTCGGAGAAGAATATTCCACCATAATTTCAGGTTTGGAATCTTTCGCTTCAAATCCGAAAGCTGCATCTGTATCAATCTGTTCCAATTGCTGTGTCCAGTAACTATTCGGGAAACTGACATTCAGGAATCCTCCGATAATAGAATAATCACGGATACAGCGTACATCGTCCCTTAAAAAATCACCCAACACTTTTCCAATTTCTTGCGGAGATTTTCCAGCAAGTTTCATCAAAGGGAACAACACCAAAGTGGTATCTCCTTCGAATTCTTTTTTCGTTTTTTGAAACTGAATCAGCGAGTCAGAACATTCAAACCCAAATAAAAGATTGGATTTTTCAATGATTGCTGACTTGATTAATTTTTCCATTAGGACTCTATTATTTATTTAATTTATAATTGAAAATGGACAATTGAAAAGTTTAAAATAATTGTTCATCAAAAGTCTTGACTCTCACTTTTCAATTCTCAATTCTCACTTTTCAATTATTCAAAGCAACGGTCACCGATTCCAACAAAGAGAAAGCCGTTTCCGCCATGGTATTGATCTTATTGTCCAGGCACGGATTGACTTCTACGAATTCAATGCATACCGTTTTCGGACTTTGAGCCAACAAAGTTAATATTTCTTCCGCTTCTTCCGGAAAAATACCATTTCCAACCGGTGTTCCTGTTCCGAAAGAAGTTACTTCCGGGTCCATCGAATCCACATCAAATGAAACGTAAATGATATCACAAGGTTCCAATTGTTTCAATACCTGACTGATTATTTCAGGTGCACCTTCTTTGCGAAGAGATTCTACCGTATGATTGGTAATGTTATTTTCAGCAATCAATTGATCTTCCTCATGTTCCGTGTCACGAACTCCGATGAAAACCAAATCGGAAGGATTGATCTTGGAACTTCCGGTGTATTTGAATTTTAACTCGTCCCAAATACGGGTAACTTCTTCGGAAGGCGTGTTTCGCTGATAGCCTTTGTTGTCATTTCCCAGGGAAAGACTCAACGGCATTCCGTGCATATTTCCGGATGGAGTCGTATAAGGAGAATGTAAATCTCCGTGGGCATCAATCCAGACCACGCCTAAACGTTTGTCAGGAAAAGCAGCTTTGATTCCGGCAATTGTTCCCGCAGCTGATCCGTGATCTCCTGCAAGAATAATCGGGAAAGACCCGTTTTTCAGAACGGTTTGTGTTTTTTCTGCAACAGCTTCGAAAACCTGTTTGTATGGAAGAATATTTTTTGCAAATTCGGTGGTGTTTGCCTGATCGAGAAAATGATTGAAATCCGGTAAAGGGTGAAGCGGAAATAAGTTGAAGTAGTTATTATTTGTTTTACGCGCTGCTGTCATAATTGCTCCCGGGCCTAATGAAGCGCCCCTGGTTCCAGCCGTTAATTCTGAGTTGTTTACAATGATTTCAATTTTCCGATGCATAACAAATTGTTAATACGGCAAAAATACATATTTGCTTTAGTCTGATTCCGGTAAGTTATTCAAGCTGTCGAAACCTTTTCAACAATTTGCCGTATTCTGTTCTTATTAAAGGTCTTATATGTTTGTAAAGCATTCCACCATATTGATTGGAATTTGTTTGATTTTCCTCACATCCTGCTCCCCTGAAAAACCACTTGTGAAAGAGGGGACGATCATTTATTCAGTGGATTATCCGAATCACAGGAACAATGCCTTTTTGTATAGTATTCTTCCGAAAGAAATGGAAATCAGCTTCCGGAACGGAATCGTGAGAAACGATATCAGTCGTGCAAATCTTCAGAATGTCTTGCTGTTTGACTGTAACCAAAAAGAAATAGAGATTTATTTCCAATACGGTGAAGAAGCGTTTAAAACGAAATTAACTCCGAAAGAAACACAGGCTATGCTTAAAGGTCAGCAGGAATATGATATTCAATTTACGGATGAGGTCGATACTTTGTCGGGCTTTCATGTGAAAAAAGCAATCGCCAGAGGAAAAACCGATAAAAAGGATGTGATAACACTTTGGTATACAGAAGAAATTGATATCAAAGATCCGAACTGGTACAATACCTTTCACGAGGTTCCGGGAGTTTTATTGGCATATTCGATAGATCGTTTCGGAATCCGGATGGATTACAAAGCAAAAAAGTTTAGCCCGAAAATGGATAAATCCAAACAACGTTTGTTTACTTTGCCGGCGAAAGGTACACACATCAATTACCGTGAGTACGAGCAGAAAATGAACAATCTATTTGCAACATTTGAGTAATATGTATAGACTTTTATGCACGTTTTGCGTGCTTTTGATAAGCGGTTTTTCTTTTTCCCAACAACCTTTTTCCGGGGTGCTCAAATACAAAGCAAGCATTATGGCGCCGGATACCAATGCCATTATGAAAACCTGGGGCGTAACACTTTACACGAATGACACGGTGGTGCGTGTGGAAACCGAAACAGAACAATTCGGAGTGCAGGTATATATCCGCAACATGAACCTCAATAAAGCATACCTCTTATTGGAGTTGGACGGAAATAAATACGCCATTCAGACAGATTTGTCAAAGAAATCAGACTCGGTGGTTGAAAAAGGATATACCGTGAAGAAAAAGTTCGGGTCGAAAAAAATTGCCGGGATCAAAGCCCGGAAGTACTTTGTTAAAGACGTCAATACAGCCGGGTTTTATTGCTATTTCGCAAAGAAAATGCCCAATAAATACCTGCAGGTTTACCCCGAAGTAAGCGGTCTTGCAGTGGATTATTACATTCCTTCCCAGGACGGATTGATTCACTATGAATTGCTTGAAAAGAAAGATGAAAAGCTTTCGAGAGATCTTTTCGGAATTCCTTCGGATTACAAGCGGATCAGCTTTGAAGAATTCATGCGTGTTTTCTATTCAAATAATGAACAGTAGTTTGTTTATAGTTAAAGCGTAACGAACTTTATAAACCTGCTTTATGTACTTATCTTCGTAAGATACTTCGTGAAGAATGGCAGTAGAAAACGAATACAGGCAAAAAGGCGAACAACAGGCGGAAGAAAAAAACAAGAAGGATTCGAAAGCGAGCGTTAAAAAAGAACGCAAAGCTTCGGATAATGCCTTATTGGATCGTTTGTTGACCCGCTTTGACAAAAAAAGAGTCAAAACAATCTTCGGGATTGCGATGGTGTTGTTTTCCTTTTTCACCTTTTTATCCTGCTTTTCTTACTTCTTTACCTGGAAATCGGACCAGGATCGTGTGTTGGGAACTTCATTGTTCACTTTTTTGTTCGATGGAAGTCCGCTGCCGGTTGAAAACTGGTTGGGTAAATTCGGAGCATGGATGTCACATTTGTTCATGTACCGCTGGTTCGGAGTTTCTTCTTTTGCTATTTCATTCATCATTTTCCTGGTCGGATTCAAATGGACACTCAATATTTTATTGCTTCCGATTCGTAGATCAATAGCTGTTGCAGCCCTCTTCATGGTTTGGAGCTCGATTTTTCTCGGCTTTTTCGTCGAACACATTGATTACCTGGGAGGAACATTCGGATTTGCAATTAACCAATGGTTGAAACTGACAGTCGGTGGTTTCGGAAGTTTCATTGCGATTGTTGCCTTGTTGTGGATTGTGTTGGTGGTTTTGTTCAACGCAGACATCGTATCGTGGTTCAATAAAGCCAAAGGAGCGAAAGAATCCTTCTTTGAAGACGATCAGCCGCTTCCGGATAAGATGACGGATATTCACGTGGTAAATACCATTCGTGAAGACCAGATCAAAGCCGATGCCGGAGCAGCAGAAGTGGCTTTTGATGAAGAAGATGAAGTGGAAGACGAATCCTATGGTGACGGCGAAGATGAAAGCTTTATCGTGATTCAGCCCGGAGCAGAAAAAACGCCGGAACCGGAAATTCCTGTTCAGGAAGTGATTGAAGAAGAGGAAGACGACGAAGAAAGTGATTTCAAAGTCAGTATTGCCGCTACGGATGCAACGCTTTCTGATGATGAATTCAATTCAATCCGCCAGGAATACGGAGATTATGATCCAACCCTGGATTTGTCGGGCTACATGCTTCCACCGATCGATTTGTTGAAAGATTACGGAAACGGACAGGTTTCCATCAACAAGCAGGAACTGGAAGACAATAAGAATAAGATCGTAGAAACGCTTTCGCATTATAAAATTGATATTGCCAAGATTAAAGCAACGGTCGGACCAACGGTAACCTTGTATGAAATTGTACCGGCTCCGGGAGTGCGGATCTCGAAGATCAAAAACCTGGAAGACGACATTGCCTTGAGTTTATCCGCTTTAGGGATTCGTATCATTGCACCGATTCCGGGAAAAGGAACCATTGGTATTGAAGTTCCGAACAGCAGTCCGGACATGGTTTCCATGAAATCATTGATTGCATCGGAGAAATTCCAGAATTCGGATTTTGAATTGCCGATCGTGATGGGGAAAACCATTACAAATGAAACTTATACCTTCGATTTAACAAAAGCACCGCACTTATTGGTGGCCGGAGCAACCGGGCAAGGTAAATCCGTTGGTTTGAATGCCATCCTGGTTTCGATCCTGTATAAAAAACATCCGGCGCAGGTGAAATTTGTTCTCGTCGATCCGAAAAAAGTAGAATTAACGCTTTATAACCGCATCGAACGCCACTTCCTGGCAAAACTTCCGGGAGAAGAAGATGCAATTATCACGGACACTTCGAAAGTGGTGAATACCTTGAATTCGTTGTGTATCGAAATGGATAACCGCTACGAATTGTTGAAAGAAGCGCAGGTTCGTACGATCAAGGAATACAACGCGAAGTTTATTGCCCGTAAACTGAACCCCGAAAAAGGACACCGTTATTTGCCATACATTGTGGTGTTGATTGATGAGTTCGCGGATTTGATCATGACGGCAGGAAAAGAAGTAGAACACCCGATTGCCCGTTTGGCGCAGCTGGCTCGTGCAATTGGAATCCATTTGATCGTTGCAACACAGCGTCCGTCGGTGAACGTAATCACGGGGATGATCAAAGCAAACTTCCCGGCGCGTATTGCATTCCGCGTATTGTCGAAAATTGATTCCAGAACGATCCTGGATTCTTCCGGAGCAGATCAGTTGATCGGTCGGGGAGATATGTTGATCTCACTGGGGCAGGATTTGATTCGTGTACAATGTGGATTTGCCGACACACCGGAAGTAGAAGATATTTGTAAGTTTATCGGTGAACAAAGAGCATATCCGGAAGCGTTGATCTTACCTGAATATGTTGGTGCCGATGGTGGTGGAGACAGCGATGTGGATCTGGATGATATCGATTCCATGTTTGCAGATGCAGCGCGAATCGTGGTGATTAACAACCAGGGATCAGCATCGCTCTTGCAGCGGAAACTGAAATTGGGTTATAATCGCGCCGGACGGATCGTGGATCAGCTGGAAGGATATGGAATTATAGGGCCATTTCAGGGAAGCAAAGCCAGAGAAGTGCTTTTCGGAGACCTGGAAAGTCTGGAAGAATTCCTGCGCTCGAAGGGAATTGCAGACTGATTTGTTTTTGATGCTTGAAAATGTTCAAATGTATTTTCCTTAAACAACTTTTCATTTTTCAATTCTCCGTTCTCAATTATTCATTTTCCGTTCTCAATCGAACCTTTTTAACGATTGAACTTTTTGAACAAATAAAGATTCAACGTGGCAAGTGACTGTTATCACTGGCAATCCGGTAAAAAGAAGAGCTGTTTTAACAGAAATCTAACAGCATTTTTTTACTTACTACTATGAATCTTGGCACAATTTCTGATATTTGCACAGAAAATTGTGAAACATGAAATACTTAATTATTTGCTTAACTCTACTAGGAAGCACTTTGTCATACGGTCAGGACGCAAAGGCTGATGGAATTCTGGATAAAGTTTCGGCGAAAATAAAAGGACTGAAAACATTCTACGTGGAATTCAGTGCTACAATCAAAAACAGCACCAACGGAACAAATTCCAATTTATCCGGAAAAGGTTGGGTAAAAGGAGATAAGTATAGCGCAACATACGGCGAAACGACTTTGATCTCAAACGGTTTGAAAACGTGGAGTATCGTGAAGGAAGAAAAAACGGTGTACGAAACAGATGCTTCCGGAAGCGATGAAGAATCAATCAATCCGAAGAAGTTGATGACAATCTGGGAAACCGGATTCAAAACCAAATACGACAAAGAAGAAACATTGAACGGCGAAAAAGTTCATGTAATCTACTTGTACCCGAAAAACCCGAAGAAAGCAAATTACCACACGATTATCATCTACATTTCAAAAGAAGATAACGAGTTGAAAAAAGCAATTATGAAATCAAACGACGGAACAGTTTCTACGTTTACGATGACGAAGTTTACTTCCAATCCGGCAATTGAAGACAGCAAGTTTGTATTCGACAAGTCAAAATACCCGGGTTACACGGTGGTGAAAGACTAATAAAAAGATTTATTACGAAAAAAAGGTCGGGGCGAAAAATTTTTCGCCCCGACCTTTTTTATTTCAGTTCTTTTTAAGAAAAACGCGTCAGAAAAACATCTGCGTAAATTTGCGCCCTCTGCGGGAAATAATTTAAAACTTGTACAATGCAATCTACCGGAAGGAATTGTTTGACTATCTGTTCAAGAGATTTTGATTTTTAGGAAAGAGACTTTTGTATTCTTGCCATAAGACCGCACCATAAATGATTAAAGCAAACGGATAGAGGAAAATTACGAGGCCTACATAGCCATGGTAGTGACTTGCAGCGTCACCAATGGAATAATCAATAAGGTCATAAGAAAGCGGATAATAAAAGAGCAGGAAGAAAGGCAAGATAATACCACCGAGGAGCATGATCCAAAGAACGGTTTTTTTGCGTTTTTTCAATTTGCGGATAGCGATAAAATGCAAAAA
>NZ_JASLCN010000158.1 GCF_030151805.1 Fluviicola sp. | reverse complement strand
CAATTCCACCGAAGGAAATCCCAATTAAAATTGGATTGGACTCCTTTACTTGTTCGGAAAGCTGTTTGATGTAGGATTCGAAGGATTGTTCCGGATCAACGGATTCCCAGGGAATGAAAACCGGTTTGTATGCTCCGAAATCAATGTTGTCAAACACCCGTTCGTCAGCACCTAAGCCGGATAAAATATAACAAACGGGTTTTTCCATGTGGAAAAGTTAAGTAATTAGTTGTTTTCCGAACGAAATCCGAGCTTGTAGGAGATTCCGAGACGCAGATCGGTGGTGTTTGTGTATGTATTGAGAATTCCTGAGTAATTACAAGCTTCCAATGAAAAAAGCCATCGTTTTTTGATTGGAACGGCAACTCCGATTCCCCCGGCAAAACCAAAATCCCATCGATACCGGAACTCGATATCTGGCTCATAATACTCATATTTTCCATATTTGTATTCTTCAATTCGATCTCTTAGGAGGTAGCCAAAATACGGGCCCAAGGAGGCAAAGAAATGGACTTTTTTTCCAAAAGTGAACCTGGCTAAAAAGGGAATGGTCAAATAATCTAAATAGCTCGTGAATCTTCCTGTTTGATACTTGTTTCCATAAATGGTGAAAAAAGTACCGGAAGGTGTCAGACTTCCTTTTCGTTGATAAGAGATTCCGGTTTTGAACGAAAATAGTTTTTTGCAATTGTATTGAAAGGTGAGGCCGCCGGAAATTAATACGATTGGCTGTATGTTCCGTTGTTTCATCCCTTCTTGTAAAATAATACTCAAATTAGGGCCTGCGTCAATGCCAATGTTGTATTTATTGCTTTGAGCCAGAATGGGAGTGATGCTTTCAATTGAAATAAAACATACTAGAAATAAGAAGCGATACATTAGGTGTGATTTAGTTAGTATTTTTTTAAGAAATAATGAAAACAGGAGAATCCGGAGAACCTGAATTACTCCGCATAGAACCCCAGCTTATAAGCAACTCCAACACGCAAATCGGTTGTGTTTGTCAACCATTTAGTTATACCGGATTCAGCGAGATCCGTCAAACCAGAATAATTGCGTGCTTCAACAGAAATAACCCAGTACGTTCTGATTGGAATGGCAATTCCTACTCCGCTCGCAATTCCAAAATCCCAGCGATTAAACCCGCTGTGTTTTAAGTCTTCCGTATAAATGGTTTCCTGTTTGTTGATTTTCATTCGATCCGTTTTAGACAGGAGATATCCGGCATAAGGTCCGGCGTTAACAAAGAAACTGACCTTTTTTCCAAAACTGGCTTTCACCAAAACAGGGAAAGTGAGGTAGTCAAAACGGGAACTTGTTTTTCCTGTTCCGATAATGTTTCCGGAGGCATCGGAAAAAACGGTGTTACCTGATTGATATCCTTTTCGTTGATATGATAGTCCGCTCTTAAGTGAAAGAAAGTTTTTGAAGTTGTATTGAAAAATAAAACCTCCCGAACCGAAAATTGCCGGATTCGGATCAAAATCAAATGCCGGGTTGCTACTGCTGACCAACATCGTACTCAAATTCGGTCCACCTTCCAGACCAAGATCAAACATGCTGTTTTGGGCATACAGGTCGGAATGATTTCCGATTGAGATCAGTGAAAAGATGATTAAGAAACGTTTCATAGTATTGTTCAATAAGAATATGAAGTAAAGTAACGAATTAAAACCAGAATATTGTTTGCAGAAGAGAATCAAAAGATAAAATTTGGAACAAAATCTGATTTGTTTTTAGTTCTTTGAACTTCTTCGGGATATTATTTATTCTCTTTTTCCGAAGCAATAGTTCAGCCCTACAAGCCCTATCAGGCTAAAATTGCGAATATTGGAATTACTGGAACTGTGTTTTGAATGATAATACAAGTAGGTGAGCCCTTGATTGTAGCGGAATTCGACAAGAAGTTTGAAATGTGAAGATAAATAAGCAGAAACTCCCGTGCCGAAAGTTGCACCTGCTTCATAACGCATAAATATCTGTGAATAATTATAAAAGTCGCTCTTGGGATAAGTTTTGGAAACCTGACTTAAATAGCTGATATAAGGGCCGAATTGAAAAAAATACTGCACTTTCTTTCCGAAGTGAAATTGACTGAGGATTGGTAAGGTGAAATAATCCAGGTCGAGAATTGTTCTGGAGCTGGGGGAGTTATTGGCCTGGTCGATGGCTCCTTTTCTTTCGGAGTTGAATTCCGTTCGCAGCGAAAAGTGACCTTTGGTGTTCCATTGGTATCCGATTCCATAATAAAAACCGGAATTTGGTCTGTTGTATAATTTTGAAGCGTGGTATCCGTTGAAGTGGGATAAAGAAGCTCCTCCGTGAATTCCAATTTCGTGTTTGGATGTCTGAGCCGCTGTGTAATGGTTAATTCCGGTTGATAAAACCAGAGCAATAAGGGTGATTTTTAGATTCATACGATTTCGTTTATGTAGCAATTGGTCAATCTAAAAAGCCCAAAAAAGATTGTTTTTCCGGGCTTTTTTATAAATGATGATACAAAAAACGAGCCAGACTAATTCCAGTTTAGCCTGTGATCGCTTGTTTAGTGATGATGTCCGTGTGCGCCATGAGAATGCCCGTGAGCAATTTCTTCAGCCGTTGCCTGGCGAACTTCAAGGATTGTTCCCTGGAAAAATAAATCTGTTCCAGCCAATGGATGATTGAAATCCATGGTTACATTTTCCGAAGTAATCTCCAGAATAGTTCCTCTTAAATGATTTCCCTCGTTATCTGTCATAGGCAAAATTGCTCCCACTTTGATCTGTGTTTCGTCTATCTTTCCTGACTCATCAAAAAATACGGAAACCGGGATAAGTGCTACATGATCGTCTTGCTTATCACCGTATGCTTCTGCAGAAGGGATGGAGAATTCAAACGCGTCACCTGCTTTCAAACCATGAATGTTCACTTCGAATGCAGGAATAATACGCTCCACTCCATACAAGAATTCCATGGGTTGATTTTCAGATGTTTCCTCAATTTGTTCACCTGTTTTGTGATTGGTCAACTTGTAATGCAAGGAAACCACC
>NZ_JASLCN010000343.1 GCF_030151805.1 Fluviicola sp. | reverse complement strand
GCAATATCCTGGGAGTGGAATATGTTGTACAGGGAACAATTACACAGGATTTAACTTCTGTAAGCAGCAATTCGAGCGGTTCCACAACGGTGAACGCAAAAACAAATCAAAGTAATAACAGAACCGTCGGAACGGTAAACGGATATTCGTCATCGTATAGTACACAAAATTATTCGACGAATGTGACCATGAATATCTATACAGATAAGGGGGAAACTATCTTTTCACAGAATCATCAGTCTTTCTGGAGTTCGGATGATGCTTACAAAGTAACCTTGAATTACCTCCTGAAACGAACACCATTATATCAAAAGTAGTTATGAAGAAGAACCAATTATTAGTAGCAATTGCTTGTACCGCTATCCTGGTGGCGTGCGGAACAGCGAAGAATAGCGGTGGCGCGAAAGTCGAATCCATGCCTTCTCAGGCAGATGTTGAACGCGTAAAGGATAAATTTCCCGGATATACGTTAACAGATCTGAATGACGGGAAGAAGTTGTTCGAAGCGAACTGCGCTTTGTGTCACGGACTGAAAAAACCTGCATCCAGAACGGAAGAAGAGTGGAAAACGATTGTTCCGCGCATGGTGAAAAAGGCAAACAGTAAGAACGGAAATGTATTGGATGCTGCAGGAGAAGAAAAAATTCTTCGGTATGTGGTTACGATGGGTTCTGCTCCGAAGTAAGAAAACAGTAATAAAATCATAAACAATAGGCACGCGATGCATCGTGTGCCTACTTTTTTATTGGTATTTTCAAAACAATTTGGTTTTAAAAATTTTCGGACGGAGCACGAAATGTTCTTTTGTTTGTTCTTCCCGTCGCCATAACAAACCCATTCTTCCCAGGTCAATCGAAACATGAAACCGTTCGTCCGAAACCAGCTGTTGCCACATGTGCCACATGTCGTCGTTCCAGCGGATGTCATCCAGGATGAAAATCGTTTGATTGTGGGACTGTTCAAATAATTTGTTGACATAACTCAATGTTGCTTCTCCCGAATGATTTCCGTCTATAAAGATCAAATCGTATTTCCCGATGGGTGGAAGCTGAAGGAAGTCGTCAAAAGGGCTGCAAATCGTCGTGATACCGGATAATTTCCAATAGTCGAATTGCTGAAGCGCTTTGGAGAGAATCGCGTCACAGCCTTCCACTGTCATTAAATGCGAGTCCGGATTTCCCGCTTTCAGATGAATGCTTCCTGTTCCGATAGAAGTGCCGAGTTCGAGCATGAATGCGGGTTTGTAATAATGCGCAATTTTCCACAACAATTCTCCGTAAAGGCCATTGCTGCCTGCTTTTTTAGCCAGTTCAGCAACTGATCTTTTGCTTCCCATTTGCTTTGATCCGGCTCCTAAATCTTTGATTTTGAAAGTCTCACGGTTCTTTTTGGTGAATTGTTGCCAAATTTTTCGGGAAGTGAGGAAATTTTTATCCACTTTTGTCGTTAAACAGTTGTCAACAAAGTCAAAGACAAAGGGAGAATGAATACCATGTCTGCCTTTTGATTGAAGTAAAAATCCGAAAATTGATCTGGAATTTTGCATGGCACAAAGAAACAAAAAAAGGCTACAGAAAGCATGCTTATGCTAAAAACTACAATAGAAATACAGCTCGAACGCTTGCGCGCCCCTCAACCAAGTCTGAACCTGGTTTCGGCTTGTAAGATTCATGAAGGAATCATCGCATTGTCGGAAGATAAAATAGAAGATCTGGCTCAGTCATTTTACCAGTCGGATAAAAAAGTTGCATTCTTTATTCCTGCTTCAGGATCCGGTTCCAGGATGTTTCATTTCCTGTTTGAGTTCCTGGATAATCCGAATGAAAGCAATAGCGGTTATGTAGAACGCTTTTTAACGCACATTGAGGATTTTGCTTTTTTCTATCAGTTTCCTGCATCTATTCAAAAGGCTTTGAGAAACCGCAGTATGGATTTGGATGCGTTTGTATCGTTTATTCTCAATAACAAAGGATATGGTTTGGCACATTTGCCGAAAGGGTTGATTCCGTTTCATAAGAACGGACCTTTCCTGTTGTGTCCGATCCAGGAACACGTTGTTCAGGGACAGTTGATTACTCAGAATGCCTGTTCGTTCCATTTTACCATTCAACCGAAATTTCAGGAATATATTCAGCGTCAGCTGGAGTTTCTGGAGGGAATGACCTCACGAAAATTTGACGTGGATTTTTCCGTTCAGAACCCGGAAACGAATGCCATTGCATTTGATAATGACTTCGAACCGATTGTGTCGCCGGAAGGAGATATTCTCACTCGTCCTGCGGGTCATGGAGCACTTTTGGAGAATTTCAACCAGGTGGATGCAGATTTAATATTTATCAAAAACATCGATAATATTCAGCATTACAATCACTCGGAAATTGCGATCAGAACACAACGCATGCTCGGAGGACTATTTATTGAGGTCCAGAAGGAAATTGATTTCCTTGTTCAGGATTTTTCGGAAGGAGCATGGAATACATTCAATGAAAAATACCAGTTGTTCCATGAGTCGGTGAATGCTCTGCCCAATACGGAGAAATTGACATTGTTGAAACGACCGCTTCGCATTTGC
>NZ_JASLCN010000336.1 GCF_030151805.1 Fluviicola sp. | reverse complement strand
CGTTATACGAGTAAACATGTGTTTCGATATGATTTCCTTTCTTCAATTCCCTGGAAATGAGTTTCCCGGAAGGATTGTATAGAAAAGTTTCTACGCCGATAGAAGTGTTTTCAACAAATTCTTCTGCCCGGATCAATTGGTTTTCAGTATTGTAATCGTAGGTGAAATAACTGGTTTGAAGGGTTTTGGAACGAGGATCTGTTTTGTAGGAAGAATTGATTCTGTTCAGCGAATCATACAGGAAATGATGAGAGAATTGTTGCCTGTTTACAACGGAAATTCTGCCGAGACTATCGTATTGAATGGAGTAGACAGCTTCTTTTTTCCCCAGATTCAGGTTGTTCTCCAAAACCAGGTTTCCCAGCGTATCAAAAAAAGATTCGGAATCGTATTCAAACGTATATTGCCAGCCTTTAACGGATTTAACAACGCCGTTTGCCATTTTCTTTGCAGTAAAAGAAATCTCTTTCAGTGTTTTCACCTTCCCCTGAAGACCGATGGTCTGCAAATTTTCCGCATTCAGGATGATTTCCTGGGAATGAAGCTTATTACAAAGAATGGTCAGTAAGAGCGGGAAAATGATTTTTTGAATGGAATTGGGCATGATATGTTGAAGTTTATCAGGTAAATATCAATCGTGAAAGTAATCAGAAAGTGGGATAGCTTTACGGTTTTTAATTTCAGGAACACCTGCTTGTTTCAGTTCATGAATGATTTCTGTCATCACTTTTTTATTCCACGATAGGCCCCAATTTGGAACTATCAGTACAGTTGCGAGTTTTTCGACAGATCCGTTTCTGGCTGTTTCAAATGTCGCATGAATTTCAAAGATGAAGAAGAAAATGGTTTGACGTTGATAAAAACGGATATAATCCATGTTATAACACAAGGTTTTCCTGCGTTTTTTGATTTCGAGTTTCCGGTTTGTGAGATCCAACTGTAGTTTTTTGGGAACTTTCCGGAAATAAATCCAGACAGGTGATACACCAACCAGTAGAATGATGATACCGATGAAAAAAGTTACGAGTGAGTAAAGGAGTATTAGTAAAAAGTCCGTTCGTTTTCCTTGCCAGGTTTTAGTCATGGGTTTTCAACAGTTTAATTATTCAACGATTTTACTGTATTTGTAAAACAACCGGGCATACGGAGAGTCAATCGTCAGGTGTGTGATTTCTTTGTATTTACAGGAAACAGGCTTCAGATCATATTCTCCACGGGAATTGAAATAGTTGATTTTTACGTGCTTGTTATGGAAGCTTGCTACCGGCCCGATCAGAAAGCGATCATCATCTCCGTACTTGGTTTCTATAATCACCGGAATGTTCATTTGATGAATGGTTTGAAACATTTCCTGATAGCTGTTCAAATGAAAGTTCAGAAGTTCTTTTCGTTCGAACATTTCTTTTTCCAGATTTTCCTTTTCCATGATTTTTTGGAAAAAGGTTTCATTTTCAGTTCGCTTGATTTCGGATATGTCAGCTTTTCTGATCACAGTTATTCCATCATAGAAAAAGTCATTGTTGGTCGACATGAGAATAAACTGCTTGTCTTGTTCCAGAATGTATCCGTTAAAATTGGTAATAGAAGTGCCGTCTTGATCGACAATGTAAATTTTGACGTATTCCTCTTTATCAATGTGTTTTTGAATTCTTTTTTTCATGTTGGACTTGGTTGGTTACTGCGAAAAGCAATCTTTACGGGCTTTACGCTCTTCGTTTCCAGACAGCTATCGGAATTGCGTTTAAAGATAAAAACTCTATTGAATAAAAACGCAAAGGTGCAAAGGACGCAGAGGTTAC
This sequence comes from Fluviicola sp., assembly GCF_030151805.1. Taxonomy (GTDB): domain Bacteria; phylum Bacteroidota; class Bacteroidia; order Flavobacteriales_D; family Crocinitomicaceae; genus Fluviicola. Next base: position 5,805 of record NZ_JASLCN010000336.1, on the reverse strand, counting down.
TTAGAATGGTTCGACTTTAATTAGTGACTGATACTTTTGTACTAATTTGATTCAAAAGAAATTTTTCAATCGTTCTATCCCCAAAGGAAAATTCGTTTTTTTAGAGATTTAAAAACTATTTGGTCTATGGTTTCTATGTGGTTAACTAATAAATCACAATAGTGTACCTGGAAAATCTTAAAACGACGAATTCAAAACGGGTTCCTTCATCACAACAACTTCCACACTGCTTTTTCCATCCCGGATTTTCTGGCTTTGACTGTGTTTGAAATTCAGAACCTGCCCGTTTTCACGAATCTCTTCGTTTTTGGAAAGATCCAATGTGTGAATCAACCAACCCGGATTTTGAGCTGCGGTAAGCACCAGGATTCCTTCGTCGGGAAAATCGCCGTCGGGAGAGGAATAAATAGCTGTGTAGCCGTAATTGATGTCCACAGCTGGCGACCAAAGTGCGTCTCCGACAGTTTGTGAAACGCCGGTATAAATTTGCTGCTCCATGGCCCGCGCCCGCGCCCCGATGTGTACACGTGTAGCACCTTTTAAGGTTTCCGTACAAGATGGAACAAGGATAAACTGTGCTCCGGCTTCTGCCAGTAACTGTCCGCCAAGCGGAAATTCAATGTCGAAGCAAATCTGAACACCAAAGGTTCCGATAGGAGTTTCGAATAAGCGCAAAATACCGTCAGAAGAAGAAATTCCCCAGGATTCATCTTCAAAACGCGTCATGAAATGCTTGTCCTGGTAGGAATAATCCGTTTGAGTGAAGACAAAACAACGATTGACAGTTTTATCCGGTAAAGTAACTGGGAAACTCGGTGCAACGATGACACAGTTGTATGTTTGAGCGAAAGTTTGAAACGTCTCAATAAAGAAGGGGAGTAACTCTTGTAAATGATCAATCTGAAGTTTCAGATCATCACGAACTTCCCGGGGAAACAACGAAGTCAGTTCCATGCTTCCGTATTCCGGAAACGTGAGAATTTGCGCCCCTTGGGAAACCGCCTCAGAGATCCATTTTTCCGTGTGATTTTTCCAATCTTCCAATGAATGATGCGCGGTGATCGGATATTGAGCCAAAGCAAGTGTTACCTCCATTCTCTTTTCCAAAAAATCAATTCTTTTTCAGTTTCTTTTGTTTCGTTTCTGTCGAGCCACGACATCTGGCAGTAGTAATCCTGTTCGATGTAGCCGCGTTTCTTCCAGAAATCGTTGTTCGGACGATACGCTTCCGGTCTTAACGGATGATCTGCAGGTCGGACGACCGAGCAAAATGTGGTCACTCTGAATCCGTGTTCCAGTGCGTGTTTTTCGCGGATGTCAAAAAACTGGTGTCCGATCCCCTGACCGCGATACGGCGGTAAAAGAATGCTTTCACCGAAATAGAAAATCTCCTGGAGATTTAATCCGCGGTCTATAAAGGGTTGTTGAATTTCAATGGATTCTGCGATTAAAGGCATCCCGGTAGTTGCACCCACCATCTGATCGCCATCAAACACGGCATAAACCAAACTCAACGGATTGTGAGTGTAAATCTGCAGGTAATTTTTTTCGTATTCCAGCGAACCTTCATACAGGTAGGGAAATTCATGAAAAACATCCATCCGTAACTGACTCAGTTGGGGAATCAATTCTGCGATCTCAAATCCAAGGGCTAATTCACGTCGTAAGCTGCTCACAATTTATTTTGAAACCAATTCGATCCATAATTCCAGGTTATAGTAAGTCGTAACCCGGGTGATTTTTCCATTCTGAACTTCCAGAAATGCCGCCGCCGGAAGAACGTAAGATTGTCCGTGTGCAGGTGGCAAACCTTCTTCTGCTTTTTTGTAAGTTCCGTGAACCACAAACTCAGCGGCAATCCGTCCTTCATGAGTAGAAGAAAAAAGAACGATGTCTTTGAGTGTTTCAGAGTAACTTTCATCCATGTGCTGCATGAACTCGGTAAACAATTTCTTCCCGATCCGCGGAGTTCCCTGGTTGGGTTCGTGTGTAATATTTTCGTCGACCAAAGCCAACATATCATTCCAGTTGCGTGCGTTAAAAGCGTTGTAATATGCAGTTACTGTTTCTAAAGCTGTCATTGAATAAATTTAAAAGTGAGAATTGAAAAGTTTTTGACTTTTACCTTTTCAATTTTCAATTATTTCGGGCATTCCCCCTTCACATACTTCGTAATTCCGTGGCATTGCGCTGTACAGGCATTCGAATATGTTTTTTGGTTACAACCGCAAACAGGATCGTATTGCATCGTACAAACACAATCTTCTTTGACTTTTTCAGTGCAATCTTCTTTGCTGCAGCCTTTTGCTGCACTGACTGCGAGAATCGATGAGAATAGTAAGATCTTCATAATCTAAGAATTTAAGCTAAGATACTTAAAAAAATACCATTGATAACGCTTGCCATTTTGGAAATATTCAGTGTTCCCATCTCATCCGTTTTTTGATGATAATTTTTGTTCCGGTAAAATGCTGTATCTGTTACCATGCAGGCGCTGTAACCCATTTTCCAGTAATTTAAATGGTCCGAAAAGTCGATTCCGGTAAGTGATTTCGGTCCGTTGAATTTCTTGACAGGTAAAGTCGTAAACCGGTCCATCTTTTTGGTGAATTTGCGTGCCGCTTTTCCCTTGCTGAATTTGTTGACAACCGTGATGTAATTTCCTCTGGAGCCATAAAAGAGTTTCAGAAAACCAATGGGGTAATCCTGTGTGCGTTTTTCGTCTTTGAAATAACCGATCATTTCCAGGCAGATCATTCCCGAAACTTTGGCATTGGAATCTTTGAGTGATTTGGCATGAATAAAACTTCCCATGTATTCCGTTCTGAAATACGGCGGTTCTTCGAGCGTATATGCCACCAATTCGACGCTTTTTTGTGTTTTTTGCTCTTTGAGCATGCGCGCCAATTCCAGTAACCCAACAATCCCTGAAGCATTGTCATCCGCGCCTTCCTGGTTGCCGCAAACATCGTAATGAGCTCCGATGATCAGGCGTTCTGATTGTGCATCTCCAAAACGGGCAATGACGTTTTTGTAGGTAATACCACGAACCAGGTACGTTTGATAGAAAACAGTATCTGCACTTTGTTGGAATTGCTCAAAGATAAAAGAAGCCGTTTCGTTCAGTTGATCCACGTTCTGATAATTGCGTGGTTTGGAGGTTTTTGTGAGTTCCGTAAGCAGCTTTTTGATGCGGATGGTATCTGATTCAGATGTGCGGATCTGGGTAAAACAGGTCAGTGCCGGAATTGTAAAAAGAGTTAACAAAATGGACTTTTTCATGCCGATTGTTTTTTGACGAAGTTAAATGACTTATTTTCAATCCGGGCGATTCACACAGTTTAAGTTTCATTTTTAGCTTTTATTCGAATGAGGTAATGCGGATTTTCACTCACTTAACACTCAGTTTATGGAGACATCAGTAATCATCATAACGATCGGTTTTTTTATCTTTTGCGGACATTTTTTGAGTGGTGTTTTCGAGCGAAGAAGTATTCCGGATGTACTGGGGCTGATGTTCCTGGGAATCTTGCTCGGTCCGGTGTTTCATATTGTCAACCCGGATTCTTTCGGACAATTCGGCTCTTTGTTCAGCAATTTTGTGTTGGTCTTTATTCTTTTCGAAAGCGGAACGGACCTCAAAATCTCAGAAGTCAGGAAATCTTTCAAGGATTCAGCGGGAATTACTACGATCGGGTTTCTTTTTACGACCATAACGATTTCTATTCTGTGTAATCAGATTTTCCACCTTTCCTGGGTAACCAGCCTGTTTATCGGATCTGCTTTGGGAGGAACTTCTTCTGCGGTTGTGGTCGGTTTGGTGAAAAAGGTCGATGTACAGCCCAAAACTTCTACCACGCTTATCATTGAATCGGCTGAAACGGACGTGTTTACTCTGGCCATTCCACTGGCGATTCTGGGCTTAATGGTCTCCGGTGATTTCTCGGTCAAAACACTGATTTCCCAATTCATTACTTCTTTGATCCTGGCAATCGTGTTTGGTGTTTTGGGAGCGCTTTTCTGGGCGTTCATTCTCAATAAACTGCCGACACTGAAAGCAACCAAATTCTCCACTCCGGCATTTTTATTTCTCTTGTACGGACTTTCGGAATACCTTGGTTACAGTGGTCCTTTAACTGCTTTGACCTTTGGAATCGTAATCGGAAACCTGAGCTATTTTGAACCCAAAATCCTGCGAAAAATCGTTCCGAATCAACGGATTGTTTTGCCGGAAGAAGAACGCGCCTTTTTCAGTGAAATTGTATTTCTGCTTCGTACTTTCTTCTTTGTATTCATCGGAATCAGCATCCGGATCAATCGCATGGATTGGCTTTTGTTGGGAGCTTTGATCACATTCATCGTTTACCTCGTTCGGATTATTGTCGTGAAGCTGGTTATTTCTTCCGAAACTCCGGTTTTGGATAGAGCCGTAATGTCGTTCATGATTCCGAAAGGCCTTGGAGCTGCTGTTATTGCTACACTTCCCGTTCAGCAAGGTCATCCCGACGGTGCCATCATTCAATCTATCTGTTTCGCGGTCATTCTTTCCAGTACGGTTTATTGCGTGTTGTTTTTCTTCCTGGTGAAAACAGGATTTAGCATGCCGTTCTACCGTTTGGTTTATGGAAGGAGAAAGCGGGAAGCTAAAAAGTAGGCAGAAGGTCAGTTGAATTTTTTTGGATTTTGTGTTGTAATGATGAACTGAGTAGTGATACTTTTGTTTCCAATGAGTAAATGTCTGAGAATGGATGATTCTTTACAATTCAGGACGTAATATTGCGGAATTACGCCAATTTTGAAAATCGTAGAACTACAAAGGGATTATTTTTCTGAAATCCCAAAATCCACATGATAATGATCATCGTGCAAACAATCAATCAACTCACTGAGTTTCGTCGCGAAATAAATGCCGCTGTTTTTTAGTTTTCGGCCATACTCCGTTGCAAACAACTCATCCTTCAAGGCAATTTTCAGAATAACCTTCTCAATCTTCAACCCGTTTTTGTGTGCTTGTTCATTCAACTCCAACAGGTGGCGGGCAAGGAGATTGAAATCTATCCGGTAACGTTCATCTTCCGCATAAACACCGTTGTCATCAAAATCCATCAGGTAATGTGGCAATCCCAAAGAATTGAAATCCGTTGTGGAAATTCCGTCTTTCAGTAAAGGCGACATGAAATCCACACTCAAACCATTCTGATGCGTGCGGTGCGGCCAAATCTTTCCGCCGTGTTCGTTGGAACATTCCATTAATCCGAATTCAAAAGAAGGCAGAAGTTGCTCGAATTTTTGATAGGTATTCAGAACCGTTTGGTAGACCTTCTGGTGCACAAAAGCATGCTTCTCCAAATAACTGGTCGAATCGAAATAGACGAAGTTCGGACCGTTGAAAGGAAACAACCTTCCGTTTTTCAACCCTCCCTTGCTCACTGTTCCAACAGAAGTACTCGGTTTTGTACGGTCTTTATATTGATCATACAATGTTTGGATCGGATTGATTTCCGGTTGAGCAGGTAAAGCAGTTTCAGATCGTTGAGGATTTTCTGACCCGGCAGGCGTTTGTCCGGAACAGGCTTGTATCAAAACGAGCGGGAAGAGGAGGAAGGTACATTTTCTCATGGCTTGGTGATTTACAAAATGGATGCCATAAAACAAAAAAAACCCTGACAAAAACTGTCAGGGTCTGATATATCGAGATTAATCTTCGGCTTAGTGAGAGAAGCTTCTTTTTTCTTTGATACGTGCTGCTTTTCCAGTAAGACCACGGAAGTAGAAGATACGTGCACGACGAACTGCTCCACGCTT
>NZ_JASLCN010000321.1 GCF_030151805.1 Fluviicola sp. | reverse complement strand
ATTAATAACCTTAAACTCAATATTTCCAAGTACTTTCTCCGTAGAATTTGAAGTCGCCGAAGTAAATGACTGAATTCCCAGTGCCCCAACAAATGCCAATGTTGCAAACGCAGAAATTTTGATTAGTTTTTTCATAGTAAAAATTTTTTGGTGTATAAATATATGAAAACTGAACTTAAAACTCTAAAATTTTTATTTGGTTGCGTCTACAGCAAACATTAATACCAATTTCCCGGTAGAATCATAAACATTCAAGACCTGCTCTGCAAAATCAACAGTTAAACCCTTGCTGTTCAGGATCTCCATAAAGCGTCTTTCAGTGGTTGCAACCAGGTCATCCGCACAAAGCATTTTTGTCGACATAATGTGTGAAAACTCAACCGTATTCCGGGTTGTAGCCATTGTTCCTGAAATGCGGTTACAGCCATTACTTCCGGTGAAAGAATTCGTAGCCATATCCATTTTAATTCCTGCTTTTGAATCTTTAACGGAAACACCATCCATCTGAATTAATTTCATTTCTTGCTGGTTAAAGTAATTCCACGGTGTTTTCTCCGGTCTTCCGCCCGAAACAGCAGCCGGATCTTCCGGGTTCGGCTTCATCGCAAGCTCAAACACCAATACTTCCTTTTTCTTCGCAGTCCAGACCATCTTTCCATCTTTATGGGAAATCTTAAATGTTTTCTCGAAAACAGAACTCAAAAATTCTTTTTCAATTGCCATTTCTGCATCCGGACAAGCCATTAAGGTGGAACCACCGGCCTTCACCGAAATTTTAGTTTGCTTTTTGTTCAATACAACTGCACTGAAAAAACCATTGCAGCCGCTCTTCCCTGAAATGCGTTTAAAAACACTGTCAAATGAGATGGAGACATGTGCATTTGTCAGATCTTTTCCATTCATGCGGATTGCACGGTAAACAGCACCTTCATCCCCGATAATTTTCGGCGTAATTGAAATGATTTTATCCAGTTTGTAAATGTACTTCGACAAATCTTGCGGAACCGGTTCCGGGCGTGGCGATTCGATCACATCAATCACATATCTGTTTCCCGGCTCGTAATTAAATCCGGCAATACGCTCATAAAACAATTCCCAGGTCTTGGAACCATCTTTCTGAACCTGAAAACACGTTTGCGGCATCATCCGACGACATGGAACACACTCCTCCTTCACAACCATCCGAATCTTTTTCTGACTGAAACTAAGTGGTGTCAATCCGAAAATGCTCAAGGCAACAATTAAAAAACCTTTCATCTTGTATATTTTTTCGAAAGATAAATCAAATTCCAAGCCAAACCCAGATTTTGTGTCAAAAGTATCCGCCAATTTTTGTCGGGAAGTAAACAAAACAACCTGTAAAGAGCCATTTTATTATAAGGCACAAAATAGTTAGTGAAGCGAAAAAACATTCATTGTTTAAACCAACGAAGGAGGGATAAAGGGGAAGGATAAAGATCATAGAATCAGGAATTGAAAAACCTGTACGCTGAAAGTATCGGAAAACAAAACACCTGCAATCACAAACATTCTTCCTGCTCATTCACAGCTATTCTTTTTTTGATATAGGTCAAATTCAACGCCACATCCGACCCTTTTTGAATGAAACTTCAAAAAGATTCTGAATATTCGCTGAAAGCATTTAGTAAAAGCCTGAATGCTTTCATACTACAAGTTTCACCAGACAACAATGCTATGAGAAATTCGATCCCCTCCGGAATAACACTTATTTGTTTGCTTATTGCCTTTACAAACTTCGGGCAGCCTCCCTGCACTTCCGGACCACCCTCAGCAAGTGACGATTGTGCAACAGCTCCTGTTGTGGCACTTAACGGCGTATATTGCGATAATACCTGTAGCTACACGGCTAACGACGCCTTGTGGTTCAAGAACAGCAATGTATTCTGCAGCTCCGTCGCCAAACAAACGGTTGAAAATAACAGTTTCTACCTATTCCAGGCAACAGCATCTTCCGTAAGTCTCACGATCTGCACCATGCCCGGATGCACCAACAAAGGAAGTATCATCGGGGCTTCCGGCATTCAGGCCTTGATTTTTAATTTCCCGACAGCAAACGGAATCGGAACTTGCGGGTCAGGAACAATAAACGGTTATTACTGCCTGAAACAACTCAGCGGAACGGATTGCAGCTCCTGCGGAAATCCGAAAGGATGCGTCAGCACCACCGTTTCCGGATTAACAAGCGGAAAATTTTATTACCTCATGGTGGATGGTTTTGAAGGAGATTGCTGTCCTTTTGAAGTTCAGTTCACGTCCAATGTTTCCCTGCCGATCGAATTACTGACTTTTGACGGGGAAGCCGGCACTTCGGGAAATACACTTTGGTGGGAAACAGCCAGCGAACGGAACAACAGTCATTTTGAAATTGAAAGCAGCATAGACGGAACCCAATGGAAAACCATCGGTTCTCAAAAAGGTGCGGGTAACTCCGCTCAATTGCTTTCTTATTCCTTTTTGGATCGGGAACCCGCTGCAGACCTGACTTATTATCGTCTCAAACAAATCGACTTCGACGGAAACTATTCCTTCAGCAATCCGATTTCCATCAAAGCAATCGCACTCAATGGCATCACCTTTTCTCCGAATCCAACAGATGGACTTTTGGAAATCCGGATCAATGCCCCAAAAAGAGGTTTGTATGAAGTCAGTTTTATCTCTGTATTGGGAGTTTCATTCGAAAACCAATTTCAATTGGAACAAGGAAATAATTTACTGAAACTGGATTTATCGGATCAGCTTTCCAATGGAATGTATCTCTTAAAAATTACGAATGAATCCGGTCAGCTTGTTGGCTCCGGTAAAGTGATTAAGAATTGAAAACTGATTCAATTGATAGTCGAAACGGGGATATTCAACCAGGAGTACCAAGATCAGCTACTTTCCAAATGAGTTCTCTTGCAATTCGAATATGTTCACCAGTTTGCGGTTTAATAAATATGAGTTCATTGACGTAAATACTGGTCTGCCGCATCGGTATTCCATGAAGTACAGCCGGATTACTATATCCTAAAACGAAGAGTCCACTTTTAGCGGGCCATGTTTGTGTTGGTTTCGGACTGTTTACATTTACAAGGTCCGTACAAATACTCGCAAAAGAAGCGTCTTTATTATCAAATACCAGAAGTTCAATGTTTACACGATCGTTCAAACCTACAGAAACGGAATAACAACTATCGAACTGAACCGGGAGGTCAGAAGTAATGTGAAGAACGTACCTGTTGTTAATCAATTTATAAATTCCATTTGCGCAACCTATACTTTCACCGGCTTTTGTACTATCCATATTAGCAAAGTAGGTTTCAAACGTTTTTGTCGACCGATCCTTCTCATTTAGACGATTCAGCAGGCTTTCATTCTCATTGTCATTACTCTCATTTGAGCAACTTAAAAGAAACAGAATGCCAAGTAGTAAAACAAATACTTTCATAATATGAAATGTTTATTACAAAAAAAGATAACTTTTATTTCTGAATCGCATAGAAAAAACTCACTAGAATGGCACGAAGTACGAGGGTGATTGAATGCAAAAGACAATCGTAGTAATATCCATATTCCCATTAGGCTTACAAGGATTTAATGGTACGTTGGCATCATATGCATAGATCTTTTGGGTTCGTAGTAGTTACTTCCCGATGCAAAACTTACTGAAAATATTCGCCAGCAGGTCGTCTTCTGAGATTTGTCCGGTGATACTTCCCAACCAGAACATCGCCTGGCGGATATCCATTGCGACAAAATCTCCGGTAATATTGGTTTCCAAACCCCATTTTGCTTTCTCCAGGGAATCTTCGGTTTTTTGCAAAGCATCCAAATGGCGCGCGTTCGTAACGATTGTATCGGATTGCGTATTGAAAGAACCCAGAATCTGAGCCGACAACCATTTCTTCAATTCCCCGATGCCGCTTCCGTTCTTCGCACTGATGGGCAAAAAAGGCGTTTCAAATATCCACGGATTGTTCAATTGATCCGGACGCAGGTCGTATTTATTTCCCAATACCAGGAAGTGCTTTCCGGGATATGTTTGCGCCTGTTCATCTGCCCAACGACCCGTTTCTTCCGAATTCATGGATAAATGCCCTTCCTCCGAAGACTGATCGGCACTGAAATCACTCAGCATCAACACAATTTTGGCTTGTTTGATCTTATCCAGGGAACGCTGAATTCCCAATGCTTCAATTTCTTCCGCTGCTTCCTCCCGGATTCCGGCCGTGTCAATCAGGCGGAATAAAATCCCGTCGATATTCAAAATCTCTTCGATCACATCACGGGTTGTTCCGGCAATATTGCTCACGATTGCACGGTCTTCACCCAAAAGCTGGTTCAAAAGCGTACTTTTTCCGGTATTCGGTGCGCCTACAAGTGCTACGGGAACTCCGTTCTTCAACACATTTCCCAATTCGAAAGATTGGATCAGTCTGCGAACATACGCCAGAACTTCGGTCACCAAAGCAAGCAATTCCGTTCTGTCGGCAAATTCCACGTCTTCTTCCGCAAAATCGAGTTCCAGTTCCACCAATGAGGCAAAATGAATGAGTTTTTCGCGCAAATCCGTCAATTCACTGGAAAAAGAACCGCGCATCTGGTTCATTGCCACTTCATGCGCACGTGCCGATTCGGAAGCAATCAGATCCGCCACCGCTTCCGCCTGGCTCAAATCCATTCTTCCGTTCAGAAATGCACGCATGGTAAATTCTCCGGGTTGCGCCAATTCGCAGCCATTCGCCAAAAGCAGGTTAATGATTTCCTGCTGAATAAATACCGATCCGTGACAAGCAATTTCCACCGTGTTTTCTCCGGTAAAACTATGTCCTTCATGAAAAATCGTCGCAACAACCTCATCCAAAACAGCACCATCCGCTTTCTTCAAACGCACAAAATGCGCGCTGTGAGAAGCTGCATCAGCATATGATTTACCCGAAATCCGGTCCAGGATAGAAATCGCATCCTTACCCGACATCCGGATCAATGCAATTGCCCCCATTCCGGGAGCCGTTGATAACGCACAAATGGTTTTTGGAGAAACACTCATGGTGCAAAGTTACAAAGAAAAAAGCCGATCCATCGGCATTCAACAGGAGTTTGATTGAATGCGGACAGACCGGCGTTTCCTTTACTGATCTCTCAGAAAAATCTTATAAATCCCTGCGATTTAAGCGATACAATGCAATTGCATACAGAATCATCATGTAAAACAACGAAAGCAAAGCCACTTGCCAAAGATCCAGGATGTAAAACGCACCATGATGTTTCGCTTCCGGGTTCGTCACAAAAATCTCTTTGAAAAAAGGAAGCGGCGTTAATTTCGAAATATTATTCATCGGCATGAACGCGTAAATATTCTCAGGTAAAAACCAGCCGAATACTGTCTCAACAAACACCACTCCATAGAAAAGAACAATCGTAATTGCAGGTCTGACCAAAAAAACGGATAAAAAGAATGCCAGCCCGAAATAACAAAGAGTCTGAACAAAAAACAGTCCTACAAAATGAACGTTGGTGTACAAATCAAGCCCTTTTCCCTGTGATAATCCGAAGATTGTCCCGATCAAAAACACATAAGCAGTTGCGAGTGCCGACAAAAGGAACACCACGATAAACTTCGAAACAATGACCTGTTTTTTAGTTAATCCATCAATGATGTGCTGCCGCAAAGTCCGGTTGGAAAATTCATTCGTCGTCAGAATAACCACAACAACAGCCAATAGCAGGTTGAAGTAACTTGCTGAATACGTGATAAACCCCCAGATATTCGGGAAGGAATACATGGTTTCCGAAGTCGGAAATAATTTGAGTGATTTGTTCAAACTTTCAAAAAACTCATTCAATCCAAGCATCCACAGCGGAATCATTGCCAGGTAAACGGCCAGAATAACCTTAACAGAAGTGAGTTTCTTAATCTTAATCCACTCGATTTGAATTAACTTTTTCATGCTTCAATATGGCTTATAAATGATTGTTCCAATGATTGTTTTTTCACGAAGATCTCTTCACAATAAATACCAGACAACGCCAGTTTCTTATTGATGTCCAAACTACTCAGATCACTCGTGAATTCGATCCATGATTCCTGTTCGCTGATGATGCGCAAAATAGAAGGCATCAATAATTCCTTCACCTTCGATAATTCACTGCTGTGAATTAAAATATGCTCCTTATCCTGGGTAATCTCTGCCAGCTTCCCTTCGCGGATGATTTTCCCCTTGCGCATGATAATCACATCGGTACAAATCTTTTCCATTTCGTCCAGGATATGCGAAGCAATGACAATGGTTTTTCCTTCGTCCTTCAACTTCAGAATCAAACGGCGAATATCCACAATTCCCATCGGATCCAGACCATTCGTCGGTTCATCCAATACCAGGACTTCCGGATCGGAAAGCAAGGCCGAAGCAATCGCAAGGCGCTGTTTCATTCCCAGGGAGTAACTTTTGAACTTGGATTTGGCGCGTTCCGACAAACCTACACGTTCCAATACGCTTTCAATAGCAGACATCGGATCGGTGAGGTTTTTAATCTTCGCAACAATTCTCAGGTTGTCAATTGCATTCAGATAAGGATAAAAATTCGGTGTTTCCAAAAGCGCACCGATCCGCAAACGGTTGGAGTCCTCCTGTCCGTTTCCAAACCAGGAAAACGAACCTTTATTTGCTTTTAGAATTCCGAGAAGAATGGCCAAAGTGGTGGTTTTTCCACTTCCGTTCGGACCAAGAATACCAAAGATCTGCCCTTTTTGAACCTTGAATGAAATTCCACCCAGAGCATGTACATCTTTGTATTTCTTATCCAGGTCACGAACTTCAAGAATAATGTCAGACATAAGTACTGTTTTTCGTAAAGCTACAAGAAACCCGCAATTGAAAGCTAAATTTTAGTACAAGAGGCTATTTTGAATTACGAATGTCACATTACAAATGCCGAACAACTCATAATCCTCCCCGCTTCACACACTTGTAAAACATCATTCCGAAAAGACAAGTCACATAAAAACACCAATTCCGACCTTCATATATGGGTCAAGTACGGGTACTCCCACCTAACAGTATGGATATAGTATGACGATAGTATCAAAGTGTTATAGATTTAACAACCGATTTTAGCCCGTTTACTGCATTTTTGAGTCTAAACAACCCGATTTTATTCTCAAAATCCGGACTGTCCGGGTCTTAACCCTTAGCTCTCTCTGCCCTGACTCTTGGCTCCTTCAGCCCACCCTTCTTCTCACATAAGTGAAATCATTCGTAATTCGTAATTCGTAATTCGTAATTCGTAATTCGTAATTCGTAATTCGTAATTCGTAATT
>NZ_JASLCN010000311.1 GCF_030151805.1 Fluviicola sp. | reverse complement strand
ATCAACCTTTCTTGCGCTATCACTTCAAAGTAAGTTAGGTGATTTGACTAACGGTACATTTGAAAATAGAGTGAAAATTATAGATTTTCTATTTTCAGATTTGTCAAAGCAGTCAAATATTCCTAAAAAGAATATCATAAATACTAAATCAAATTTAAGATTTGAAGTGTTAATTGAGATTTTATTCATATTAGATTTAGATGATGCACATATTCATTCACAAGAAAGCTTAATCAATGATTTAGTAGATACAAGAAATCATATTGCCCATGGAGAGTACAAACTTGTAAATTACAATATTTTCGAAAGCCTTTTGAACGATACAGTAGCCTTAATGGAATACCTAAAAACAGCCATAGAAAATAATGCTATTCAAGAAAAATACAAGAAAAGTATCAGTGTCTAATCATCTCGATTTTTGATACAAAATAGAGTAATAATAAAAAAGCCGCCAATCTTTCAACCAGCGGCTTTTCTATTTCATATCAGTAAAGATTACTTCACCAATTTCATTTCATTGATCAGGTTTGTAGCACCGTAGCACTTGTCGATCAACCATAACGTGTAACGAACATCCAAAGAGATTGTACGTTGAATGTTCGGTTCGAAATAGATGTCACCGGACATTGCTTCCCAGTTTCCGTCAAACGCCGTTCCGATCAACTCACCGTTTGCATTGATCACCGGAGAACCGGAGTTCCCTCCTGTAATATCGTTGTTAGAAAGGAAGTTTACAGGTAATTTTCCGTTAGAAGCATACTGACCGTAATCTTTTTTCTGCCACAATTCCTTGATACGAGGATCAACCACGAATTCAGGATTGGAAGGATCTTCTTTCTGCATCACACCATCCAATGTAGTGAAGTAGTCGTAATGAACAGCATCACGCGGATCGTAAGCCAATACATTTCCGTAAGTCAAACGCATCGTTGAGTTTGCATTCGGGTAGAATTTCTTGTTTGGCTGCATTTCACGTACTCCTTTTACAAAAGCACGGTTTGCAACTGTCAACTTCGCATTGGCGCTTTTCACAGCGTCCTGCCCCATCGCAGCCTGGTAAGCATTGTCCAAATCCTTGATCAGGATGAACAATGGGTCCTGGCTCATTTTCGTTGCATCGAAGTTTTTCATGAATTCTTCAAAGCGCTCTTTCGAAGCAAATACAGAATTTGCTTTCACACGACTCATAAATGCCGCAACACCGTCTTCACCGATAGATTTTGTGATTCCAACCTGTTGGTTCATAGGAACATCGCGGATGTACATTTTCAATACCTCCTCCAATGTTTCCAATTCGATATCCATCGAACGCTCTGCGTAAATTTCTGCAGCAGTTTCTTTCGCCGCCTCCAAAATCATATTGTAACGCTCTTCGTTTCCAGCATTTTTAGCATCCAAAGCCAATTTGTACAAGTAAACAACCGAGTTGATATCTACCTGGCGAACGAATTCACTTTGGTACACTTTAATGTAAATGATATCATTAGTAGCTTTAAATGCCGATTCAATATCCGAAAGTACATTGTTGTATTCTGCTTTACCAGCCGTAAATTTGGTAAATTCTTCTTCTACTTTACGCTTTTTGTCAGCAACATTGTTTGCCTTCAATTGTTTTGTCTGACCGATGAAGTATTTCCAGTAGTTCGCAACTTGTGCATATTTGGATGAATAATGCAAACGAACCGCTACATCTTTATCCATGTATTTTTTCATGATTTCCAGTTTCTTCGCACGGATATCAACGATTTTAGGCTGCTCCAAAGAAATTGCCTGATCCACACCGTAAGAAGTCAAATAACGGTTTGTTCTTCCGGGGAATCCCATGATCATTGCATAATCTCCTTGTTTTACACCTTTCAAAGAAATAGGCAATGAATGTTTTGGTTTCAACGGAACATTCGCATCGCTGAAATCTGCCGGTTTGTTATCTGATCCTGCGTAAACGCGGAACATCGAGAAATCTGCCGTATGACGAGGCCATTCCCAGTTGTCAGAATCTCCACCGAATTTTCCTGCAGATTGAGGAGGTGTTCCTACCAAACGTACATCTTTGAATGTTTCTTTTACGAACAAATAGAATTCATTTCCATCGTAAAAATCACGTACAAATGCTTCGTAATGCGTTCCTGCAACAGCATCTTTCACCAGGATATCCGTTACTTCTTTGATTTTCTTAGCACGCTCTTCAGCAGTCATTTTCGGATTCAATTCTTTCGCAACCTGTGCTGTCACATCTTCCATACGAATCATGAACGTAGCCGTCAATCCTTTTACAGCGATTTCTTCTTTGAAATTCTTCGCCCAAAAACCGTTGTCCAGGTAGTTGTGCTCAGGAGTTGAAGCACCCGCAATCGCATCATATCCACAGTGGTGATTTGTCAAAATCAATCCCTGGTTGGAAATGATCTCACCGGTACAAAAACCTCCGAAAGAGATTACTGCATCTTTTAATGACGATTTGTTAATGGAGTAAATTTGCTCTTGAGTTAACTTCAGACCATGCTTTTTCATGTCCTCGTAGTTTCTTCCAATCAAAAATGGAAGCCACATTCCTTCATCTGCACGAGCAATGTTCCCCATCGAATAGGTCAACAAGACTAATGCGAGTACTATTTTTTTCATTCTTTAGATTTTATTTAAAAGAGCGCTAAAGGTAACAACTTTTTAACGCGAATGATTGACCGTTTGTGTATTTTAAATTGAAAATGCAAAATTGAAAATTGAAAAGAAAAAGCTTTTGATAAAAAACAAGCGTTAGCGCAGTTTACTTATCAATTTTACATCTTCAATTCTCAATGAACCTTGATTTCATCCAGGAACAACCAGGTTTGATTTCCTTTTCCCAAATGCCAATCCGGGCACGGACCGTAGTTTTCTACTGTAAAACGGATAAATTTGCAGGAAGTCGGAGCAATTTCAAGGGTAATTTCTCCTGTTTTCGCAACTTCATTCTCCTTTACAGTTATTCCGGCTGCTTTACCCATTTTTTTAAAGTTTACACCATCATTCGAAACTTCAACAAAAATGCTTTTCGGAGGGAAAATCCATGATTTCAAATCCTGCAAATAAGAAACCTGAATAGTCGAAACTTCTTTTGCTTCATTTAATTCGATCACACCTTCTACATTCTTTCCGTTGAATCCCTGCCATTCCGTTCCACGGTATTCGTCCGTTCCTTCCTGACCATCAACCAAAGCCTGTGAACCTCCACCGGCATATTGATTCGCATAGTCGGTCGATAAGGTAATCTTTTTGTCTTTGACGTATTTTACGAATTCCGATTTCACTACTTTACTTTCAGCACCGTCTTCACGAACCACTTTCGCGTAAACTGTTGCCGTTTCATTCAAAAGAATATTCTTTCCTCCCTGTTTGTAAAATGGCTGGAATTTTTGTCCGTCCAGGCTGTAGTAGATCTTCCCTTTTTCGAAAAACAAAACATCCATCCCGACCTCCATCTGTGTTTCAAACGTCGTTTGATTCGTGGTGAAAAACGGTACAGGAACAAACCCGGGATTCACTTCATTGCGCAAATCCAATTCATAATTTGCAATCTGTTTATTTGGTTTTGGTCCCATTTTAATTTCGAGAATACCACCGTTCGCGATCATATCATGTGTAATGAATAACTTCTGATACGCAGCTCCGTTCCAGGTAATGGATTGGATGTATTTATGCTCCGGGGAATTATTCAAAGCGCTGATCTCAAAATTTCCTTTCTCACCGAAAATCGTGACATGATCCATCAACGGGCGACCAATTGCATAGGTGGGGCTTCCCGGAGAAACCGGATAAAAGCCCATCGAACTCAACACATACCAGGCCGACATTTGTCCGCAATCTTCATTTCCTGAAAGTCCGTCCGGTTCGTTGGTATAAAACGTTTTCAGAATCGTATCGATGAAAAACTGTGTTTTCTCCGGTGCACCACAATAATTATAAGTATACGCCATGTGGTGCGACGGTTCATTTCCATGCGCATATTGCCCGATCAATCCGGTAATATCCGCCTGTTCTCTTCCCGACATAGAAGAAGATCCAAGGAACATGGTATCCAGGAAATTCACCATTCCTTCGTTTCCTCCGTGCATATCGATCAATGCCTGAATGTGCTGCGGAGCTGCTAATGAATATTGCCAGCCGTTTGCTTCCGTAAAGTGATGATTGACTTCATTCGGTCTGAAAAAAGGAAGAAAAACGCCTTCTTTTCGTGGTTGAAAGAAACGGGTTTCCGGGTGCATCAGGTTCATCCAGTTTGCAGACCGGATCTGATACTTTTTTGCAATATCTGCTTTCCCCAATTTCTCAGCAAACCTGGAAATACACCAATCATCGTAGGCATATTCCAATGTTTTGGAAACGGATTCCGCCTGTGAGTTTGCAGAAATAAAACCGATTTCTTCGTATTGCTTTTTGCCCAGCTGATCTGCCGTACTTGAGGCAATCATTGCTTCCAGTAAACCTTCCGGATTATTCAGCGGAATTCCTTTCAAATAAGCATCCGCGATCACCGAAACCGAATGATAACCAATCATACAATTGGTTTCATTATTTGAAAGTGTCCAAACAGGAAGCAAGCCCGTATTCTTATATTGCTGATAAAACGATTCTACAAATGCAGGCACTTTCTTTGGTTGCGTGATCGTGTAAAGCGGATTTGCCCCGCGATACGTGTCCCACAAGGAGAAAACCGAATACAAGGGAATGTCCGATTCCTTGATTTCGTTATTGAACGTTCTGTATTTACCATCCACATCCGACCAAAGCGACGGATGAACATAAGCATGATAAAGAGCCGTATAAAAATTCGTCAATATGGTTCTGTCGGAAGTTTCTACCTGGATTTTCTTCAATTCCGTATTCCAGGCAACCTGCGCTCTTGAACGGATCAAATCAAAATCAAAGGTATTCAATTCTGCTTTCAGATTCGAAACGGCTCCTGCTTCATTGGTTCCGGAAATTCCTACACGAACGGAAATCTCTTTCACTCCGTCCGGAAATTCCATCACAAACAGGTAATTCCCGTTCTTTTCGTCCTGAATCCATTTTGTTTTTTTGAACGGAATGGAGGTTTCCAGGCTGAAGTACAGGTGCTGATTCGTTGCCCAGGCTTCCGAAATGCGCTTTCCTGTTACGGAATTTGCCCCGGTTTTGGTTGCTGAAACATCCAGCACCCGATCTCTGTATCCCAAATCAATTAGAATGTATCGTTTTCCTTTCGGATCGGAAAATTGGTATCTGTGAAGCGCACAACGAAGTGTTGCCGTTAAATCTGCCGTAATTCCATTCTCCAATTCGACATGATAATATCCCGGCAGCGCTTTTTCTTTCGAATGACTGAATTTCGATCCGAAACCGGCAGCTTTTTGATACCCGGGAATCGTATTTAATTTTCCTTGTTGCGGAACTAACAACACATCTGCATAATCCGGAACTCCTGTTCCACTTAAATGCGTGTGACTAAATCCGTAAATAAGCGAATCGGAATAATGATAACCACCGCATCCGTCCCAGCCCTCATAACGCGTATCCGGTCCTACTTGTACCATTCCGAACGGAAGAACCGGTCCGGGAAATGTATGTCCGTGGCCGCCCGTTCCTACAAACGGATTCACATATTGAGTGGGATCTACCGCTCTTTTCACAGCTTTGTTCTGAGTAATTTTCTCTCTGGCTAAATCTGAGCTTTGTTTCAATTCCTGGATTTGGGAAAATGCAGAAAATGAAGTCAGTAGAATGGATAAGGCGATGGTTCTTTTCATATGCTATTTTTTTATCGCGTTCCAGAACATGGAAGCCGCAGTACCTAAAACAGCAGCGTTCATATCGTGTAAAGCAGAATTTCGGATTTCAATATGTCCTTTGTAAATCTGAAGCAGGTTTTCCTCCATGTACTTTTTCACTTTCTCCGAAAAATACGCCCCGCTTTGAGCCAATCCTCCGAACAATACATACGCTTTCGGATTGGAAAAAGCCGCAAAATCAGCCAATGCCATTCCAAGCATTTCGGCCGTATAATCAACAATTTCACAGGCAAAATCATCTCCGGAAGAAGCA
>NZ_JASLCN010000300.1 GCF_030151805.1 Fluviicola sp. | reverse complement strand
CATTAATCAATTACGATAGAAAAAATATAGCCGGTTCAAAAGAATCGCAGATCATTTTGTATAAACATTCTCCGGATAATGCTTTGAAGGCCATATTGACCCGACAGCTTGGAATAAAAATCATCGTTGACAAACAACGGAAAATTTACTTTTTAAACAATGTGAAGTTTCACTTTGATTTTGTGAAGAACCTGGGCACATTTATCGAAGTTGAAGCAATTGACGATCAAGAAGCCTTTACGCTGGAAGAATTAAAAGAGCAATGTGACTACTATTTTAACTTCTTTGAATTGACGCAAAAAGATCTCATCGACAAATCATATAGCGACCTGATTTCAGAGCTTGAAAATTAATATCAAACACAATCCATCAGCAACTTATTTTACACGCAATCAATGAAAAAGGACATCCCATCTATCATCATCTCAGACGAGATCATCGAAAAATTAAACAATGCTGTCAAAACCTCACTGGATTTCGAACAATTAACCCGAAAACAACTGAATATAACCAGTATTGTGGGGGAAGTTCTCGCTTGCAAAGTCCACGATCTAAAACTCGTAATCGACGATATAAACGAAGGTTTTGACGCCCTGGACAAAGACGGTAAACGGGTACAAATAAAAACAAGAAGGTTTAAAGGTGTTAATTCTGCTATGACAGGTCCTTTATTGAACAAAAACTTCGAGACTCCTTTTGATTATGCGCTATTGATCCTTTTGAATGAAAACTATGAACTTTTAAGCAGCTATAAACTTAGTTCTGATTCAATAAACAAGCATTTTGAAAGAATCAATGAAAACAGGATTACGATCGGTAAGCAAAAACGAAAAACAATGGCTATTTCCCAATTCATGAAACTCGCCCAAAAAGAGTAGTTTATTCTTTGGAGTAGTCTCCCGAAACATTGAAATTCAGTCAACAAAAAACGCGGTTCATCACTAAATGAACCGCGTTTTATTTTATTTAGATATTTTTTTACTGCTTGATAAACGGAACCGTTTCCGAACCTTCACTTCCGCTGATTCGAACCAGGTAATACCCGTTTTGTAAATCACCTACCTGGAAATCGACACCGTAACTTTGATTGTTGTTACTGACATTCTGACGTTTAACTACCCGCCCGTTCATGTCCACAATTTCAGCCTCGGCATTCGATCCTACATTTCCAACCAATTCCACTCTGATTTTATCAGAAGACGGATTCGGGAAAACCATCAGTTCATTTGTCAGTACTTTTTCATCCAGTTCTAAGGCAAATCCAACGGAGAAATTGTAACGGTGATACGCTCCGAAATCTCCCGGGAAAGTCTCCACGATGGATCCTCCTACTTTGCGGACACGGAATGATCCCGAAGTCTCACCTTCTGTTTGCGCAGAGTACCAGAAACCCAAACCATCATTATCGCTGTCTTCCAGAATCAGGGAATAACAACCCGGAGCCAAATTAAATGTGTCTTTGTAGTCTGTTGAATTGGCAAGTGAAGTACGTTCAAAAATGGTACTTCCGTTTTGATCTACCAATCTCCATTTGTTTTCGCTGGCTTTATTGTTCGTAACCATCCAAACAAAGAACGGTCCATTGATTACTTCCGGAGCGGTATATTTTGTTTTGAATTCATTGTTGTTCGGATATTCATCCAGTGAAGATGAGCCGTCGATTTCAATGACGCGGGCATAAAATCCATTGGTAGGATTTGCCCCCAGCCAGAAATGCTGATCTGCGATCGGAATTTCCACGATTTCCTTTTGCAGGAATCCTAAATTTCCGGTCCAGACATAATCAACAAAGTTTCCGTATGTAACCCAAATCCGGATTTTACAAGAAGTCAGAGGCAAAACTCCGTTGTTTTGTAAAATAACACGCGGATTGGAACACGTCGGATTCCACTTTTTGTAATATTCATAGCTGTTCGGATTCAAAATATCCAAAATGGCAGCATCGTGTTGGAAATTAGGTGCTGAATACGAAACCAGGTCAATTGCCGTGATAAAGTTTCCACCCGCCTGACCAGCATCATTCGCAGGCACATCACTGATATCGTAGTCGACTGAAATAGTTGCTCCCGGCTGTACAAAAGAAGACAACTCGTGATCAAATTCTCTCACCATGTCTCCCGGACACCAGCCTTCGCGTGAATACGGCCATGTTCCACCCTGAGCAGTATTCGGATTCTTTCCGCAATCGTCTCTCCAGATACTCCAGCTGAAACGCTCCACTCCATCAATAATTATCTTGTGCTGCTTGTCCTGCCATTCGCAGCAAGCTCCGTTTCCAACTTGTCCGTGTCCCGTAAGACGCGTTCTGATCTTAAAGTTTTGGGAAGTATCCGAAAGAACCACTTGTTTTGCCTGTAAGACTACATCATTCGCCATATCAGCGTAGTTGTAGGAAGTCCAGTTTTGCCAGATCGGTTGAATATCGTGTACATCTCTTGCCGGAATTCCTTCTACAAAAGCAAACTTCAGGTCGATCAATTCCTGTGTATTATGCGCTGCCAAATCGACCATTCCATGCAGGTATTTCTGATAATCCGTTACATCATAAATCCACGTAAATCCTTGTGGTCCCAAATCAAATCCGATTCCGTACGGTGTGATGTAACGACCGATTTCCACATCATTTATCAATTCGAACGGTTCTTTGTAGTAAAAAATTGTATCGTTTAATTCCGTTGCGTCAACCGCACCAGGTCCTGAACCAAGGTTTGATCCAGAAGCCGAAAGTGTGTCGATCGTTCCCTGCGTATAGGTTTTCTGATTAGAAGAAACAACGAAATTATTGTCGCTTGCAACATAGTTGAATTTCACTGAAACTGCCGGAAACAAAGCCGTCAATACGGAATCCTGTGAAGCTGCATTGTACGTTCCCTGATCGAGTGAAAAAACAGGAATTTCATTGGAAGAAACTGTACCCGGAAGAAAAGGAGCATTGGATGAAACAACTGTATTAGTCGTTGAAGCCATTGCCAGGCGGTTGTGGGTTGAGCGGTCAATACAAGCTCGTTCTCCGTCAAAATCATAATATACTTCAAGGTCTGCATAATTCGGATGAGCAGCTGTGATCTTTTTGTTCATCCAGGCAGTGATATCCGCAGCATTGATCGCTGTTGACCAAACACTGAATTCATCTATATCTCCTTTAAAGAAGTTTCCTTCAAATGCATTGGCTCCTAAAATGAATTTCGCAACCTTCCCTACCGGCAAATTTTTCCCTGTTCCGGAATGCCACAAAACCCCGTCTCTGTAAATAAACATTTGTCCGGTAGATGTTTTCTTCACAAATGCCCAGTGATGCCAAACGTTATCAATATCTGTTGCTGTTGCGGCTTTTGAAATCCGGTCATAGCCGGAACCCGATCCCGCATCGAAATAAATCGTATTATCGGACCACGGCATGTGAATGTTAAACACTCTGTTTCCCAATGAATCCAAAGCTTCCAAAATAGATGTGCTCGTTCCCAAATTACCGTTTCCTTTTGTCCAGAATGCAACGGTTACATCTGCTCCCAAATCCACATTACTCAAATTGACATCTGCAAAGTTGGAACCGGTTGCTCTCAAAACACCGCCGGCATTGTTGTAAAACAATGAGTTGTTCGCTCCAAGAGTCTGTGTGGAAAGTGCGCTGGTAGTTGAGGCCTGGTGTGCATCTTCATATGTTACTTCGACGATGAGATTGTCTGTTCCATTGTAAACAAACGGCGCTGAAAAATGAAACACATTTGCCCCGTTGACGATGTTTGCTACATCATCATTGAAAACAGAACTAAATCCGGTAGTTTCCCAGGCCGTTAAGGCAGACAAGGAAGTGTGTTTGATTTTGATGGTCACATTTTCCAGTTCGGAAAGTCCCTGTGAGAACATCAATTGCAAGGCCTGGATATTTCCTGCTGTTACTCCGTTGGCAGCAAGATCTGCTGCGGAAACAATCCATTGCATTTTTGCTCCGTTCGCTCCCGATCTCACAAAATCAACTGAGGAGGCAGCGGAACCTGAAACTGCTTGCATGTTTGGTGTTTGTGCCGTTCTCCTGGAAACCTGGCGGTATTGCTGATCAAAATACACCTGATTTGCATATGCGTAAGAAACAGGAGCCTGCGTGTTCACTTTAAACTTCGGACCTTCGACTCTCACCGAATCCCAAACATTGGTATGATCTAAAATTCGCGTGTAGGTCAAATAATCCCATTCACCGCAATTGTATTGATCCCAGGTTGTTAATGGAGAGCACTTTAATTTGTAGTACATGAGTACTTTTTCAAAGCGTTTGTTGTCCAGACTTGCCGGAAATTGGAAATTGGCTCTTCTGGTCGTGATGCTGTCAAACGTGTAAGTTTGCACCCAGGTGGTGTCCTGAGCAAAGGAAAGCGTCGCAAACACTCCAAATAAAGCGGAGAGAATCAGTCTTTTCATAATTATTCGTATAGGTTTGTAAAGATAACCGAAAGAAAAGGTCTGACTACAACGTTTTTGCGACATTTACGGGACAATTGTCTGATTTTCTTGTAATGCTAACAAAAGTGGTGATTGCGAATAGAGGAGTTTTTATTTAGGTTTATACATTTCTGAGAAGTATAATCAAGACCGAGAGAGTCAGGAGTCAAGACTTAAAAACAGTTTTTTGACTTCAAATTTGCCGGAAACGCAGCAAAATCGCGTGTTTAATTTATAACATTTTTATACTGTATCTATACTTGACCCATACTGTATCTATACTCTATCCATAGTTAAGCTATTCAGGTCCGGTTTTTTGTGATTTCGGATTATTTTTGAATGGTGTTTTTTTTACGATTGTGTGCATGTCGTTCTCAATACTTCCGACTGAAAAAGTCGGAAACTCGAACGGACATATCCAATCGAATTATGTACTTCGACTTGATTCGACTGGCTCATCACAAGTTGCTCAATACGCTTTTATGCCGAATGAATTTGACGTGGGTTTTCTTCTCCCTCAGAGGGGTGTGAGGGGCGCAGAAAATGAAAAACAGTATCCACTCAAGTTTGTGTGGACTACGGGAAATTTCAAAAACCACTTAAACTCCCGGACAGGTTAATAGACTTTAAAAACTGGTAGTCTGTTGAACGTAAGGCTTTCGAAATAGGGGCTGTTCTGATAAATAAAGAATAGTTGTGCTCCCGGGTTTTTCGCGAATTCGGCATCTTCTTTCTTTTTCGCTAAAAACAATGCTTTTAGTTTCGGGTCTTCTTCCAGCAATTTTGCAGCTACATCTTCAAAAACATACGCAGAGAAATATTCCTTTTCCTGGACATAACTATCCATAAAATTCCATGCAAAATAGGAATCTTCGCTTTTAGGTTCGAGCACTGATACGATAAAGTTTCGTTTGGATTGATTGGTCGGAATCCAGACACTTCCTTTCGGCAAAGAAATCTTTTCTGTCTGCTCACTGATTTCAACTTTTCTGTGCAGGTAATGTCCTTCATAGGGTTTTGAACCCGATTCAAATTTAAGAACGCGGAGTGAACTCACTTCTTTTTCCATCCGGTTATCAGTTTCCTGCATTTCCACTCCATTCAGCTTCAAGCGTTCAATGATCTCTCTTGCTTCGGCAGAAACGTAATATCCGTTTGGAATTCGAACGGAATCCTTTGCCAGGAAGGTTTTGTAATATGGAATGTATTTCGTGAAGGGTTTTGTGCGGTCATAAAACAAACGCTTTTCACCGCTCACCAAACTGGTTTTGTATTCGTGCTCAAATCCTTTAAACAAAACCGAATCTTTCTTCGGTGTCAGCTCATAATTGACCGGATAATAGGTTTTTCCGGTATCTCTTCTCAAAGCATTCTGGCGTGCATGTTCCAACCCTTGCGAAGCACCATGAGTCCACCCGATTAAAAAATCCAGGTAATCCTTTGTTGCCTGAACACGTTGTGGAAAGGGCTTGAGCATATGCGTTTCGATCGTTACACTCAATGCGTGAAATAGGGTTCCGTAACCCTGGGCATATCGCGGTAAATCATTAAATGCCTGTAAACCGGATTCCGGAGTTTCTTCCATTGTTTCGACATACGGCGACCAATCCCAGCCTTTTTTCCTGAGTGTTTCTGTCAGATACGGAATGTATTTCTGATCCATCAAACGCTGAAGTTCCGGATCTATCCGTTCTTTCATGGAATGAATCAAGGTTAACGTATATTGATAATCTGCTCCGTTTGATACATGTGTATCTACAAAAACATCCGGATCCAGGGCATGATAAATTTTAGCAAAGGTATGCGCATTCGGAGAGTCCATTTTGATGAAGTCGCGGTTCAAATCCAGGTTTTGTGCATTTCCTCTGAAACCGTATTCTGCCGGTCCATCCTGGTTGGCTCTGCTGGCAGAAGACCGGTTGAGCATCCCTCCTACATTGTAAGCCGGGATAATGGCAATAACCGGAAGATTACTTGTTTTCTTTCCTTTTTTGATCCATTCATCAATCCATAGCAAACAGGCATTTACTCCGTCCGGTTCACCGGCATGAATGGCATTATTGATCAGAAGCGTTGTTTTTGTTCTTGCTTTCTCAAACGTTTTCAGCGAATCCTGCGCACCGTTAATGACCACAAGATAAATCGGGTATTCCGTATCGGACATTCCCATCTGAAACAATTGAATTTCGGAATGTTCGGCATCCAGTTTTTTGTAGATATCAATCAACTCCGGATAAGTCGGTGTTTGATTTTTATCCCATTGAGCAAACAGAAACAAAGGGAAAAACAAAAAGGCAATTGTTGTTTTCATGTTTTAAAAATAAGCAATGCAGCAGAATTTGCTGTTTTCATTCCCGATGAAGTGTTCGCCGTTTTCCGGAATGAACCATTTCATTTACCAGACCCACCGATGAAAACAGTGTTTAAACTGCGATTTTTTCTGCCGTATTTTCGCGAATAATTCCTTTCCGGTGATTGATTCCCCAATGAATCATGCTATCCATCACATCGCTCAGTTGCCGGGCTGATTCAGTCAGTTCATATTCCACCACTACCGGAATGGAATCGTGCACCGTGCGTGTTACAATTCCGTTTAGTTCCAGCTCTTTCAATTCCTTGGAAAGCATTCTGGGAGTGATTTTGTTGATATTCCGTTGAATCTCCGTGAATCGTTTCTTCCCGAAAAACAGCGTCGCTATAATGGGCATTTTCCATTTTCCCGAAATCACATTCAGCGTATCGTTAATTGCCAAAACAAACTGAATCGGACATGCTTTTGCTTCTTCAAAACTGATTTTCTGTTCCATACTTCAAAAAATTACGAATGCCGAATTAAAAAACAATTCGTGATTCGGCATTATCGGGCTGCAAGTATACTAAAGTATATTGATATACAAAAGTATATTACTTCTTTTTGTATAGCATCTATTTCTAGTTTTGACGCATCAAACAATTAAAAAGAAACAAGATGATTTTAATAACAGGTGCAACAGGAAATTTAGGAAGAGCAACAGTCGATTTTTTACTGAAGAAAGTTCCGGCAAATGAACTGGCGGTGTTGGTACGCGATGAAAACAAAGTTCCAGATTTGAAAGAGAAAGGTGTGACTATCCGCATCGGAGATTATCACGATAAAAACTCATTAATCGCAGCGTTAGCAGGAGTTGACAAAGTGTTTTTGATCTCTTCCAACGATTTCAATGATCGGTTGGGTCAACACCAACGAGTAATCGACGCAGCAAAAG
>NZ_JASLCN010000264.1 GCF_030151805.1 Fluviicola sp. | reverse complement strand
TCGTAAACAAGAACAAGCAAAGCTTGTGAAGACTGAAGAAAGCCTGAAAGGCGTATTCTGAAGGATAATGAAGCAAAAAAAGCATTCGCTGTTTGAGTCCGGCGTCTTCTAGCCGGACGAGTTTTGAATGCTTTCGCGCAATGAGGCGTAGTTTACAGGTTTTCGAGTACAGCCTTGACTTTTTTGTTTCTTTTTGTCTCAAGACAAAAAGAAAAGATCAATCTCCTTTCACATACGTCCCGATTGCATAAAGCCGTTTCAGCCAATACTCGGATTCTTCAATATTGGTAATAATCACTCCTTTGCTGGAACTTGCATGAATCATCGTCAAAGGCTCTCCTTTAGCGGAAACAATAATCCCGACATGGGAAATTCCCGAACCATTATTAAAAAACACCAAATCTCCTTTTTGAGCATTTTTCTGTTTCACTTTTACGGAAGAATTGTACTGAT
The DNA here is from genome assembly GCF_030151805.1 of Fluviicola sp. Lineage (GTDB taxonomy): Bacteria > Bacteroidota > Bacteroidia > Flavobacteriales_D > Crocinitomicaceae > Fluviicola. The sequence continues at coordinate 10,019 of NZ_JASLCN010000264.1, read as the reverse complement.
CTTCCGCTCTGCGACTCAACGTCACTTTAAATTCCTTCATTACAAAAGAAGTGAATCCGCTGCAGTCGAAACCGTTCGGGTCTACTCCTGCCCATTTGTAAGGAACTCCTATATGTTTCTTCGCATATTTAATGATTTCTTCCCGCTCTTTACTCGTTGCAGCCGTTTCCTTGATTTCAGGCGCATCTACTACCGGAGCCTGGATTTCTCCCGGAACATCCAAATCCGGAATCCGGTCGAATAATCCGAACAAAATCTGTTGGATTTCATCGTATTTATCTCGTTTTCCTTCTGATTTATAAGCCAGGGCTTTCGTCACCAAATCTCTTTTCAATTGAGAAACGTGATTCAAATGCGTATTAAAAACCTTTATTCCGTCCGGTGAAGCCAGAACCATGCTGAATAATTCACGGGCTTCCTGAAGTGCTTTCGGATGAAATTGCGCCCACAAACCCTGATCAGCCAGCTGAAACAAGGCCAGGCTTTTGTAAAACTCCGGTTTGTAGGAATAATCGTAATCCGGTTGGTCCAGCAACCGATTCGCCCGGCGCAAAACCATTTTGTAATGTCCCTGATCATACAAGACTTCCAGCTTATCCAAAGCCTTTACCTGCCCGAAAGATGTAAGTGAAATAAAACTTACGCAAGCCGCCAATAGTATCTTCTTTACCTGCTTCATAACTGATGTGTACGTCTTAAAATTACAAAAAGACCTCCGTTGAATCCCGAATAAAAGACCAACACCGGATTGTTCGTAACTCCGGATTCAAATTATCTTTTTTTAACAGGAATCCGCAACTTCGACTGTATCTGACAAGCTGTTTGAACGTTTTATACTTATATTAGTATTCTCAAGAAAATTATATGAAACACTATAGCGTTTTGCTGGTACTTGGATTAAGTATCCATTCCTTTATATCTTCAGCTCAAAAGGTTCCCACCGAACCGAAGTCTCCTTCAAACGGACAGCGTCTGGATGAAATTTTCATGTACGTAGACAAACTCTATGTAGATCCCGTAAACGATAAAGAACTCATGGATGCCGCAATTGTGGGAATGCTGGAAAAGCTCGATCCGCATACGGTTTACATTCCTAAGGATGAAGTAGATGCTGCAAACGTAGCAATTGACGGAAGCTTTGTCGGAATCGGTGTTCGTTTTCAAATCCTGAAAGACACCTTGATGGTTGTCGAAACAATTGTTGGTGGCCCGTCTGAAAAACTGGGCATTCGCGCAGGAGATAAAATCGTGTCCATTGACGGAATCAATGTTGCCGGAGTTGGTTTGAAAAACAACCAGGTGCGCGAAAAACTGTTGGGTGAAATGGGAACAAAAGTTCGTGTAGATATTCTTAGAAAAGCTCAGAAGAAGCCCATCAATTATGTCATTACGAGAGATAAAGTTCCGGTAAACTCCGTGGATTGTGCTTACATGGTGAGTCCGAAAATCGGTTATCTGAAACTGACCTCTTTTTCCCGCAGTTCATACGAAGAAATCAAAAAAGGACTGGAAAAATTAAAAAGCCAAGGAATGGAAAGTTTGATTCTTGACCTTCAGGGAAATGGTGGTGGTTTACTTTACGCCGCACAACAGATTGCTGATGAATTCTTATCCGATGATAAACTGATCGTTTACTCGGAAGGTCGTGCACAACCGCGTCAGAACCTGAATGCAGGAAAAAAAGGAGCATGGGAACAAGGGAAAATGATTGTTTTGATCGACGATAATTCTGCCTCTGCTTCGGAAATTCTTTCTGGAGCAATCCAGGATTGGGACAGAGGTTTGGTAGTAGGCCGCAGAAGTTATGGAAAAGGATTGGTGCAAAGACCAATCGACCTTTCTGACGGTTCTCAGATGCGTTTAACAATTGCGCGTTACTTCACTCCTTCCGGCCGGTTCATTCAAAGACCGTATGAAAACATCAGTGATTACAAGAATGAATACATGAGACGTTTCATGCACGGTGAGTTTTCGCATATCGATAGTATCAAACTTCCGGATTCATTGAAATTTGAAACGAGAATCACCAAAAGACCGGTTTACGGAGGTGGTGGAATTATGCCGGATTTCTTCGTTCCGATCGACACTTCAGAGATCACGGATTTCTACAGATCAACGATTCAGAATGGTTCTTTCACGGGCTTCCCGCTGACTTATGTAGATAAAAACAGAGACGAACTGCATAAAAAGTATGAAACCGTTGACCAATTCATTGCGAATTTCGTTGTAGACAAAAAACTCATGGACGAATTCTTTGCTTACAATAAAAAGGAAAACAAGGATTTTGAACTAAAAGAAGATCAATACAAAATCAGTAAGAATATTATGGAACTTCGATTGAAAGCAACTATTGCGAATGATCTTTTCGGAATCGAGGCATTCTATAAAGTGTACAACCAAAAGAATGAAATTCTGCAAAAAGCAATTGAATTGCTTCAATCAAACGAATACGACAAACAAAAACTTGCATTAAACTAATATGAAAAAGAGAAGTTTCTTTATTGCCCTTTTAGTTATTGGCGGAACGATGAGTGCTTGTTCGGATAACACCGAAAAAACAGAAAGCGATGGCAACCTGGTAATGGAAGTTGCCGATGATCCGGAAACGATCAAAGCAAACGAACAAGCTTTAAAAGAATTGAAAGAACAGCAAAAAATCGAGGCGGAATCCGTTACATCTATGAAAGTAGACAAGGAAATCCACGATTTTGGCAAAGTAGGCGAAGGAACAGAAAATCACTGTACCTTCGTAGTCACAAACACCGGAACAAAGCCCTTGATTCTTTCGGATGTGAAGGCAAGCTGCGGTTGTACAACTCCTGTGAAGCCTGAAGGACCGATTGCTCCGGGAAAATCTGATAAAATTGAAGTCGGATTCAAACCGAACGGAAAAGGTGCCAGTGAAAAAACGATTACCATTACTGCCAATACAGAACCTCGAATCTCGACACTGAAAATAAAAGCAGACGTGCAATAATTGAAAATTTATAATGGAGAATTGAAAAGGTAAAAGGATTATCCTCTTTTCAATTCTCCATTTTCAATTATAAAAGTCCTTTCAAAGAAGCCGATTTCTTCGCGTAAGCTTCCAAAGCAGTTTTCGTCGCCTCTTTCAATTGACTATATCCTGTAATAATTGTAGTTACATCATCACTGATATTTCCGTTGTATTTCAGTTGTTTCGGAGCATTTTCCTGGATCAGTAATCGTAAGAAACGGTATTCCACATTTCCGTCGTTGGATTTAATTTCGGACTCCAGGGTCTTTTTACCCGCATTGAACAAATCCATTTTCGCTTTCGCCGTTTTCTGAAACTGGGCCGCTTTCATTTGCAAAGCTCCCTTAAAAGCTTTTAACTCGGACGATTCTTTTAGATTCTCCAGCGCATCCAGCTGTTTTTGAACCAACTCTTTCGAATCACTCGCCAAAGCACTGTAAATGGATTTACGGTCCAACTGCGCAGACGCATTCAACCCTAAAAAACAAACCATCACTAAAACCAAAAACCTCATTCCGAATATTTTTTGTGCAAAGATACCTTTTAATTGAACAATCAAACGTTCAAAGAGTTGAAAGGGTTCAAAATGTTTAAACACAAATTAACTATTGAACATTTCAACTTTTGCCTTCTCACCTTTACATTTTCAATTCTTCATTACAAACCTCGTTCCAAACTCAGATCCTCCATTTCTTTCGGATGTTTTACGAAATTTGATTAAATTTAAGTTCTGTATGAAAATGATTTTACATTCTCTTCTGCGGGCATCAGCGATCCTCTGCGGGACAAGAAATAGTAGCATTCATATTGGAGTAAATAGCTAAAACACAAATTTTACAAGATGTTCATCGAAATCAATCCGGATAATATTGACAATCGTTTGGTACAACAAGTTGTTGACGAATTAAAAAAAGGGAGCATCATCATCTTCCCTACCGATGCCGTTTATGCTGTGGGATGCGATGTGATGAATAAGAAAGGACTGGCAGAATTGGCCAAGTGGAAAGATGTGAAGCTGTCAAAAGCAAATTTCTCCATCATTTGCTCCGATCTGAGCCAGGTTTCAGAATATGTCAAGCAATTGGATCGCAATACCTTCCGTTTGCTGAAACATTACCTCCCCGGGCCTTTTACCTTCATCCTGGATGCTACAAACGAAGTTTCCAAATTATTTGATTCCAGTAAAAAAGAGATCGGGATTCGTATTCCGGACAATAAAATTGTAGCTGCTATCGTAGAGAAACTGGGAAATCCGATGGCGGTAACTTCCCTCCACGATTCAGAAGATGAAATCATGGATTATTTCGTCGACCCGGCATCCATTTATGAACGCTACGATGACGAAGTAGCAATCATTATTGACGGCGGACCGGGGAAACTGGATGCTTCAACGATTGTTGACTGCACCAATGGAAATGCTGAAATCATTCGTCAGGGAGTTGGTCAGATTGAATTGTAATGTATGATACTCATTATAGATTGCGGAAGTTCTAAAACGCCTTTGATCGAATCCATTGTTTATGAGTACATGGATACTCAGGTTGTTCCGCTTTTTGATTTTAAACGGGAATCGTATCCCGATGCACTCGGTTTCATTATTTCGGGAGCTCCGATCCTGATTACAGAAGTTGACACAGAACCCTATCTGGAGCAATTTGAATGGATCAAAACCGAAGAAAAACCGATTCTGGGAATTTGTTTTGGACATCAGATGCTGGGCCTGACTTTCGGAGCACTTTCTAACCGGCAGCGGGAAGACCGCGACTGGCAGATCATTGAAGTCATTGCCGATTGCCCGCTTTTTAATAAGCTTCCAACCGAAATCGAACTCATGGAAGATCATTGCGAAGCCATCAGCATTCCGAAAGATTTCATTCATGCAGCCGTTTCCGACGCAACTGTGAACGAAGCCATGATGCACCATTCCAGGCCATTTTACGGGGTTCAGTTTCATCCTGAAGTATCTGGAAATCATGGAGCAATCATTCTTGAAAACTTTGTTCATATTTGCGAAGAGCATAACCCCTAAGTCAGGAATTAAATCGCGATTTTTGACTCATGGTATTGAATAGAGTTTGGATCGGAATGTTTGTGATTGCGATTGTAATGGGATTTTCAAAATTCTTCATCTGGCAAGACACCTGGATTCTGAAGCACATGATGGACGGGCTTTTTGAAACCGCTGAAACAGCCTTCACACTGGCAATCGGAATGACCGGTATTTTATGCTTGTGGATGGGCTTAATGAAAATCGGGGAAGACAGCGGAGCTGTGAATGTCATGTCTAAGCTGGTAAACCCTCTTTTTTCCAAACTGTTTCCCGAAGTTCCAAAAAATCACCCCGCAATGGGAAGTATTATGCTCAACTTTTCCGCAAACATGCTTGGATTGGATAATGCCGCAACCCCAGCAGGATTAAGAGCCATGCAACAGCTTCAGGACATTAACCCGGAAAAAGATAAAGCATCCAATGCTCAGATCATGTTCCTGGTACTCAATGCATCCGGATTAACGATTATTCCGGTATCAATCATCGCAGCAAGAGCAAGTGCCGGATCAAACAACCCGACATCCGTGTTTATCCCGATATTATTGACAACTTATTTTGCAACTCTCGGCGGTCTTTTATTTGTATCCATTCGTCAAAAAATCAACTTGTGGAACAAAACCATTCTGGCTTATATCGGCGGTTTAACTTCATTGATTATACTACTGCTGTGGTATTTGAATGCACACCCGGATCAAGTTAATTTCATTTCGCGGATATTGAGTAACACCATCATGTTTGGTTTCATCACTTTCTTTATCATCATGGCGATTAAAAGCAAAATTGCAGCTTTCGAATCGTTTGTAGAAGGTGCAAAAGGCGGTTTTCAGGTTGCGCTGAATATTTTACCTTTCCTGGTTGCCATGTTGTGCGCCATCAGTTTGTTCAAATCATGCGGAGCCTTAACCGATTTGATGAATAACTTAAAATGGTTCATCATCCAACTGGGAGTTCAATCTACAGAGTTTATTGATGCTTTGCCAGTCATGTTAATGAAACCCTTCTCCGGTTCAGGTGCAAGAGGTTTGATGGTCGACAATATGAAAGCTTTCGGGCCGGATTCCTTTATCAGTAATTTATCTGCAACTTTTCAGGGAAGTACCGAGACTACCTTTTACGTTTTATCCGTATATTTTGGTTCTGTAGGAATCAAAAAAACGCGTTATGCAGCAACGGCAGGATTATTCTGTGATTTGGTTGGTGCTGTAGCCGCTATTTTGATTGCATACTTATTCTTTACATAAATGAATTGGTTTAAACGTGTATTCGGGAAAGAGCCTTTGGAGGAAAAACGCAAAAAGGCAGAGGTAAAGAAAGCAAATATCGAGTTTGCCGAATTCAACTACCCTACCAAGATCATTTTGGCCTGGATCAAAGCGTTGGAAGGACATAAAGAGCTGGAAAAATTCCTGTATGAAAACGGGTACGAAGAAATTTTCTTCCTCAATCAGGCACTTACGTTGAAACAGGAAGCCCGGGATTGGCTCATGAAAAACGGCTATCCGCATTTAATGGCTTTTGTGAACGCTGCGGAAGGAAATGAAAGTGCTCAGCACTGGCTCCAGGTTCACGGATTCGAATTGCTCTATCAAGCCTCAATTGCCATCGACGACGACGAAGCCGGGTTCAAATGGCTGAATCTGAACTCAGATGAATTTGTATTCGGTTTGATCAAAACCATTAAACGCGTGAAAGACCAGATCGAGTTCAACCACAACGACATGTATTCTTTCGGAAAAGACATTTAAAAATGATTACACTGCGCCTGGCAACAACAAAAGACATTTCAATTATTCAGGACATCGCTGAGAAAACCTGGTTTGTTTCTTATCAGGGAATTATTACGCCGGAACAAATCCGGTATATGCTCGACAACATGTACAGCACGTCCAGTATTGAAAAATCCATTCTCGATCCAAATCAGGCATTCTGGCTTGCCGAAAAGGATGACAAGGTATTGGGCTTTTGCGGAATTGAACACGATTACCCGGAAGCGAATTTTACCCGCATTCATAAATTGTATATTCTTCCGGACACCCAGGGAATGGGAATCGGGAAAATCCTGCTCAATCATGTCGGGAAGGAAGCCTTATCACACGGGAATCAGTATTTGCATTTGAACGTCAACAAACACAATAAAGCGGTCGACTTTTATCAGAAAATCGGTTTTTCAGTAGCGAATGAAGAAGTATTGGATATCGGAAACGGCTATGTGATGGATGATTTTATCATGACCAAAACACTTTAAAGGTGCAAAAGTGAACGAATTAAAAGTTCAATCCAGTATTTTCCTGAACCTTTGATTCCGATTTCCATCAGGAATCGAACTTTTTTAGAAATTGAACCTTTTGAACTTTTTCAACTCATTTCTATTTCCTATTTTTATTAAAAACGCCCTTATGAAGTATTTAGCTATTGGATTGATCTCGCTTGGTATTCTTGGTTCTTGTTCAGAAACGGGAGAAAGTACGTTCACAAAAAACCGCAATATGGATTTCAATTGCGACAATAATTTCAAACTGACTTTCAAGGAAAGCACGGTTATTACTGAAAAAGACAGTACAACCACAGTAACGGTTTCGGTAACAAGTCCTTCACTGACCAGTGAATACGACATGAAACAAGCGCGTGCAGCAAGCGGTGTCAAATACGAAACAAAAGACGGCAAGTTTTACTTCTGGGAACACCAGGGAGAATTTACTTTCGGGACGGAAGATTCCGTTTATTGCTTATGTAAATAAGTCCTTTCAGACTCAGGAAACTGAAAAGCGCTGAAACAATAAAGAACAGGTCAAAGCAAAAAGAAAACGGAGGAACCACAACATTGCTTGGTAAGAACGGATTTTGTCTTACGGGTCTTGAAAATTCAAAGATCAGCTCCAGTTGCAAAACAAAGAATAAAAAGAATAATCCGGCTGTAAAAAGTACCAGCATCAGGTAAAAAGCGGTTCCGTTCTTCTGATCATTCGTTCTTTTGAGCCAGCAATAGTATGCAATTACCGGAATAATTGAAATGAAAAAAGAACTGACCATTCCATGCAGCGATTCCGTGCCGAAAAGGTATTTACCTCTTATGATGGCGTAATTCTGAATAAACCAGATGATGTCTGTATAACAAAAAACACTTAACGGAAGTATCACAATAAACAAGATTCCGGAAAGGATGCGTACACGACTTTGATTTTCTTTTTTTCGATCCGGCTGATTGAACGCGCTGTCAATTAATTCAGATTCCATCTTACCAGTTCGGGTGAAATTCGATAGCTGTTGCTCCTTTTCCATATTCCAGGAAATCGGCATCATACACTTCTATCTGATCCTGCAGCGCCAGGTAAGTCCGGATTTCGTTTTTCAGAACACCTTCTCCCACTCCATGAATCACCACCAATTTATGAATCGCTTGATTTTTGGCTTTCTTGAAAGTAGCCCGGAATTCCGCCATCTGTTTCATCAGGATTTCCGTGTTCGACATTCCCTGGGTTGATTCCAGGATTTCTTCGATATGCAGATCAATTTCCCAAATAGTGCGTGGTTTTCGAACTCCCGTTCGTTCTTCAATTATGCGAAAGGTTGTTTCGGGTTCCAGGTCTTCTTTGGAAATGGAAATTTCGTCATCGGCATACTTTTCGGAATGAATAAATACCAACTCATTTACTGGAAACCAACGGTCAAACCCTGAATCATCCGAAACAAGTGCTCTGTTTGGTTCCAGTTTTAAAATAACCCCATCTCCTTTTTCGTATAAAAAAGAAACCTTTTGTCCGATCTTAAATTGCATAGATTTTATTAAAGAATCCCTGATTCCACATCAGGTAAATCGGGCCAAAAATAGCCAAAAACCAGCCAATAAGTACAATAATCTTCATAAAGAGCGTAACATCCTGATCCATTGGCGGAACAAGCATGTTCTTTACTTCGTTCGCTACAACCGTCTTGGTTTCCTCTCCTTCCATATTCTCCACAAAACGACGTAAGCCCGGTGTGTGTTCCAGAACATGATTTTTAACAAAGTGATACGATCTGTCCGAAAGATTATCGTAGGTCGAATTAAAGTTCACTTCGTCTTCTTTCAGGCCTTTATGAATCAAATACCGGCGGTGCAGACTTCTGACCTGAAATCCCATCAGAAAGCCGAAAATCATGATCACGTACCAATCCATAAAATACCCGATTCCGATCAAAGCCAGCGAAGAAATAAATGAAAACACAACCTGGAACAATTCGATTTTCTCAAAAAACAAGATGCTTAGCATTCTTCCTCCGTCCAACGGTAAAATCGGGAGCAAATTCAGAATATTTACAGCAAAAAGCAATAACGCGGTTTCGACCATCCAGGAAACCTGGTAATTCATTCCCAGCATCCACAACCCGACTCCGATAATGATTCCCGGAAATGGGCCGGCCATCACCACCATCAAACTTTCCCGTTGCCTGTAAGCGTCTTTTTGTCCGTGAACGAAAGCTCCCATCAAAGGCACAAACAACATGCGCACGTTTTCGTATTTGTACAATTTCATGAACAAATAATGCCCGCCTTCGTGAATAACCAAAACAGCAATCAATTCCAGAAGGAAAACAAACTGATTGTCAAAAAACAACAAGAAACTAAGAGCGAACAGCATCAATGAAAATACTGTTACAGCAATATGACCTTGCCGGATCGGCTCCTTTTCCAAAAAAGGTTTTGGCGGGTACAGAGAATTTAAGTCGTTGTCCATAATAACACTAATGTACAAAATTCCTTTTTCAGAATCAATTATCAGACCAAGAAATCGGTGATTCTTTTTGCCACACGATCAGCTTCTTATCGTCGCCATAACTGGCAAAGGTTTGCTGGTCAATCAGAACCACTCCGTTTACCGAACGGTTGTGTCCGCCTTCTTTCAATTCAATGCGTTGTTCCACTTTTGAAAAGTCTGAATTCCACACCTTCATTGTTTTATCAAGGGAAGCGGTGACGAATTGATTTCCGAC
>NZ_JASLCN010000260.1 GCF_030151805.1 Fluviicola sp. | reverse complement strand
TTCGGAAATGCTGTACGAGTATACTTCCAGTGCTGCAAACAACGGAAGCGGTTTCGAAGGTTTGGGAGACAACAATCCGTTCTGGAACCTAACAACCGGAATTGTGATGCTCATAAGCCGTTACCTACCGATTATCGGACCGCTGGCGATTGCAGGTTTGCTTGCCGGGAAAAAACACATTCCGGAAAGTGCCGGAACACTGAAAACCGACACTCCTATTTTCGGGATTATGATTTTCGCAGTCATTTTCATCATTGCAGCCTTGTCCTTCTTCCCTGCTTTGGCGCTCGGACCATTCGCTGAATACTTCAGTCAAACTCCTCATTAAGAATTATCATGAGCAATCAACAAATCTCATTATTTGACCGGCAGCTGGTAAAAGATGCCTTCAAAGAATCCTTCATAAAACTGAAGCCGCAAATCATGTGGAAAAATCCGGTGATGTTCACCGTGGAAATCGGAACGGTGGTGATGCTGATCGTTTGTATCGCAATCGCTTTCGGGGCATCAGATCAGGGCAGTTTTGGTTACAACCTCACCATCTTCCTGATTCTGTTTGCGACCCTTCTTTTTGCAAATTTCGCAGAAGCACTGGCAGAAGCACGCGGAAAAGCGCAGGCAGACAGTTTGCGTAAAACACGCGAAGAAACACCTGCCAAAAAGCTCAACGAACATGGAGCGATTCACGAGGTCAACTCTTCCGAATTACGCAAAGGCGATATCTTCATTTGTGAAGCAGACGACATTATTCCGACCGATGGCGAAATCATCGAAGGAATTGCAACCATCGACGAAAGTGCGATTACAGGAGAATCTGCTCCGGTGATCCGCGAAGCTGGCGGTGATAAAAGCAGTGTGACCGGTGGAACAAAAGTGCTTTCCGACAGAATTAAAGTCATGGTAAGTACCGAACCGGGTGAAAGTTTTCTCGATAAAATGATCGCATTGGTGGAAGGTGCGAGCCGGCAAAAAACACCGAACGAAATTGCCCTCACCATTTTGCTGGCAGCGTTCACCTTGATCTTTATCATTGTGTGCGTGACCTTGAAACCTTTCGCGGATTACGCAAACACGCCGATCACCATTGCTGCTTTTATTTCGTTGTTTGTGTGTTTGATCCCGACAACCATCGGAGGCTTGCTTTCCGCGATCGGAATTGCGGGGATGGACCGTGCGTTGCGTGCAAATGTGATCACCAAGTCCGGGAAAGCGGTGGAAACTGCCGGAGACATTGATGTACTTCTATTGGATAAAACAGGTACAATCACGATCGGAAACCGCAAAGCAACTGCTTTTCATGCACTGAATGATGCTGACAAAGAAAACCTGATCCGTTGCGCTGTTCTGACCTCTCTGAATGACGAAACACCGGAAGGAAAATCCATCCTGGAACTGGCACAGCAAATGGAAACAGATGTAGAAGAACTTCGCTCATCCGTAACGAACCCGGTATTCATCAAGTTCACTGCTGAAACACGCAGCTCGGGAATTCAATTCGGAAACACAACGATCCGCAAAGGAGCTTTTGATGCAATCAGAACCATTGTTGAAAGAGCCGGAAATGTGTTCCCTGAAAAGACAATTGAAGATGTGACTTTCATTTCCAATAACGGTGGAACTCCGCTGGTAGTGTGCGAAAACGATCAGGTAGTCGGCGTGGTGGAATTGCAGGACATTATCAAACCGGGAATTCTGGAGCGTTTCGACCGCTTGCGTAAAATGGGTGTTAAAACAGTCATGGTTACCGGCGACAATCCTTTAACTGCAAGATACATTGCTGAAAAAGCCGGTGTAGATGATTTTATCGCTGAAGCCAAACCGGAAGATAAAATGACCTATATCCGCAAAGAGCAGGAAAGCGGAAAACTCGTTGCCATGATGGGAGACGGAACCAATGATGCTCCGGCGCTTGCGCAGGCAGATGTGGGTGTTGCTATGAACAGCGGAACCCAGGCTGCGAAAGAAGCCGGAAACATGGTGGATTTGGATAACGATCCGACGAAACTGATTGAAATTGTGGAAATCGGGAAGCAACTCTTGATGACGCGCGGTACGCTGACGACCTTTTCCATTGCCAACGACATTGCAAAGTATTTCGCCATTGTTCCGGCCTTGTTTATCGCTTCCATCCCGTCCCTGGAAGGCTTGAATATCATGCACCTCCACAGTCCTGAAAGTGCGATCCTTTCAGCAGTTATTTTCAATGCGCTGATTATTCCGGCATTGATTCCGCTGGCATTGAAAGGAGTGGCTTACAAACCAATCGGGGCAAGTGCAATTCTTAGAAGAAACCTGCTCATTTACGGATTGGGTGGAATCATCATTCCGTTTGCAGGAATTAAGTTGTTGGATCTACTGGTCTCACTGTTTATTTAGAAACAAATAAATCCCCCTCCCTTAATCCCTCCTTGAGGAGGGATTAAGGGAGGGGGATCTATCAAAATTGAACACATAAAACAAAACATCATGATCAAAAAAATCATAGCAGTCAATATCTTCACCTTCTTGTGTCTGGTGTTATTATCCGTAACCTATCCTTTATTCATCTGGGGCATTGCGCAAGTTACCCCTGGAAAAGGTTTAGGCCAGGTAGTCGAAAAAGAAGGAAAAGTGGTCGGATTTTACCACGAAGGACAATCTTTCACCACAAACACCTATTTCTGGGGACGCCCTTCGGCAGTTAACTACAACGGAGCCGGAAGCGGCGGAAGCAATAAAGGAACTTCCAATCCCGATTACCTGAAAGAAGTAGAACACCGGATTGATACGTTCCTGTTAAATCATCCTTATCTGGAACGAAAAGAAGTGCCTGCGGAATTAGTCACGGCTTCCGGAAGCGGGTTGGATCCGAATATTTCACCCAAAGCTGCATTGGTTCAGGTAAAACGAGTTTCCAAAGCACGTGGAATCGACGAAAAACAGCTTCAACAATTGGTCAAAGAACATACAAAAGCACCATTATTCAAGGTCCTTGGGCCATCCATCATCAATGTACTGGAATTAAACGTAGCATTGGATAATCTTCAAAAAACGAAAAAATAACATGAAAAAAATCACTACATGTATTGCAATTGCAATCAGTTTGCAACTAACTGCTCAAAAAAAGGAAGAAGCAGAAAAAATTCCGTTTGACGGTATCGACATGACGTGGCATAACGGAAACGACCGCCGGGATTCTTCGATCTGGAGCAGCAAATACTTCACTCCGGTGATTATGCTGGACGTGAATTACAATTATTCGTTCAATAATCCGATTGATAACACGGTTGTGGGATCCACTACTTTGGCGCGCCACAACGAGATTCAATTATCGTCGGCAAATCTCGGGGGTGATTTCACCTACAAAAATGCCCGGGCGCGTATCGTGACGCAATTCGGTACCCGATCAACAGTCGTTCCGCGAAACGATTACAGTCCGTACAAAGGACAGTATGAACTGGCAAACGTGTATCGTTACCTCAGTGAAGCCTATGCCGGTTACCACTTCAAAAAATGGTACGGAATCAATGTCGATGCCGGGATGTTTATGTCCTACGTCGGTTTGAATTCCTATTACCAAAATGAAAACTGGGAATACCAGGCTTCTTTCACCTCAGACAACACACCTTGGTTTTTTAACGGTTTGCGCGTTCAGATCTTCCCTTCCAAAACACTCAAAATTGAGCCTTGGTTAATCAATGGTTGGCAGAGTTACGGAAAGTTCAATGCTATGCCGGGATTCGGAGCAAACATTACCTGGATTCCGAACAGCAATATCAAACTTTTGACCAATGATTACTACGGAACGGATGCAGCAGGTTTGAAAGACCGCAAACGGTTCCATTCCGACAACAGTTTATTGGTGCGGTATTTCAACAAACCGACATCCAAAGGAATCAGCCGCATGGCTTTCTCGTTGACTGCTGACTTCGGTTTTGAAAAAGGCGGCGGCGTAAACGGCTTGAGAGACGGAGACAGTGTGGCAGGTCCTGCTCAGTATTTTGCGAGTGCCATGTTCTACAACAGAATCTGGTTCGGAAAGAACAAATTTGCCTGGACAATCGGCGGTGGAGTGATGACAAATCCGGGACGTTACCTGGTACTTTACCCGACCGGACAAGCAAGTCCGCTTCCAAATCCGAACAACCCGACACAAACAGCCGGTGCTTATCCGTTCAGTGCAAACCCGGGCGATCAGTTCAGAGGTTGGGATATTTCAACGAATTTTGACTGGATGCCGAATCAAACGATTACCTTCCGTGCAGAGTTGATTCACCGTCAGTCGAGTGTTCCTTATTTTGCAGGACACGGCGGTGTTACTTCTCCGACTGGTTACAGCACCACTCCCCTGCCCGCAGATTGGAGACCGGATTTGGTGAAATCTGAAACACGTTTGGTATTTGCGATCTTATTCAGAATATAAAACACGTTGAATTGGCAACTAATTAGTTACTATTTTTCGTGAGAGTTTAATTGATCTTTTCTTTCCCACAAATGCACAGATTAAATGCTCGCCTACCGGTCTCGCTGATTTAAAATAGCAACCGGTAAGTGTTCGAAACAACTGTGCATTTGTGGGAAATATCCATTAGGTCCTTTTTACAATTCAAGTCATGACAGAAAAGGAAAACAATGTGCGGCACTTCCTTGAGTTGATCCAGCGATCAAGGCGGGGAAAATTCAAGATTTACATCGGGATGAGCGCCGGAGTGGGCAAAACTTATCGTATGTTGCAGGAAGCACATTCACTGCTCCGGAATGGCATTGATGTGAAGATCGGCTACATTGAAACGCACGACAGGGAGGAAACGGAAGAATTGGTAAACGGATTGCCGGTGATTCCGAGAAGGCATCTTTTTTACAAGGGAAAAGACCTCGAAGAAATGGATTTGCAGGCCATTATCAATCTGCGTCCGGAGGTCGTCATCGTGGATGAACTGGCTCATTCAAACATTGAGGGCAGCAAGAACAAGAAGCGCTGGCAGGACATTCTGGATATTCTCGAAGCGGGAATCAATGTCATCAGTGCGGTAAATATTCAGCACATTGAAAGTCTGAATGTGGAAATTCGGCAGATTACCGGCATTGAGGTTGAGGAACGCATTCCCGATAATGTCTTGCAACTCGCAGATGAAGTGGGGAACATCGACCTTACTGCCGATGTGCTCGTTACACGTTTGAAGGTAGGATATATCTACAAAGCGGATAAGAGTCCGCGGGCATGGAACACCTTTTTCGAACCGGAAAACATTCTGCAGCTCCGGGAGCTGGCTTTACCG
>NZ_JASLCN010000231.1 GCF_030151805.1 Fluviicola sp. | reverse complement strand
CAAAAAGGATATGAAGTAACACCTGTTCGATATTGATTCTCATGCGAAATTTCACACTCTTATTAGTCACTGCTTTGCTTGCAAGCGCTTGCAGTACTTATTCGGAAGAACAAAAACACAGTTTTAACTCCGAAGCAGAAAATTATGCCAAAAAACATCATTGGAATTACGAAACGCTTGATGGCGGTCTGATTATCGAAGTATTGGAAAAAGGGTCCGGAACTGAAAAAATACAGGCAGGAAGTGAAGTCACACTTTCCTACAAAGGAACACTCACAAACGGACAAAAATTCGATCAGACAGAACCCGGAAAACCCTTTCAAGCAAATCTGAAAGGATTGATCGGAGGATTTCAACTTGGGTTACTCAACCAGGTAGCAGGAACAAAATTACGCCTGGTTATTCCGCCGCAATTGGGATACGGAGACGATAACCTGGATAACATTCCGGCTAATTCCACGCTTGTTTTTGAAATTCAGATCGAAAAAGTCATTTAAACTTCTCTAAATAAAAAGCCGGGTGGAAAATTTTCCGCCCGGCTTTTTCATATCCAAACTAAAAACTCTAGAACTGAAAGCGGAAATTAATTCCTCCGCTCAGATTGAAATTCGCAGTAATCAATCCGTCAGTAAAATGTGTGATCATTCCCGGGTTTAACTCCCCTCCTATTCGCATTCTGCTTAACAACGGATTATTTCTCGACAGTTTGAAACTTAAATCCAGGGGAAGCCGCATGATCATTCCTGCAATAAACTTACCGCCGTAATCTCTGGAAACCGGATCCGTCAATGTAGGAGATACATAACTGTAACCTTGCGGAGCATTATCAACCGTGTAAGAATCGAAATAAGAAAGTTTGATTTCGCTTATGATACTCATAAAACACAACAAATCAATACCGGTTTCAAATTGAAAAATACGATTCGGATTTGTAGAAAAATGCTGCCCGACTCCAAAAATAAGACTTTGAGAACGGTATGTTTTAACCAAATCCTGTCTCCGGGTTCCACTTAAATAATAAGCACTTCCGTTTTGACTGGAAGTTAGTGTATCAATCACTTCATGAGACTCATAAAGCCAACGTTTAGTTGCCCGAAGCTGCGGACCATATCCCAAATGAAAGGTCGTCGTCGTCCGGTACTTCTTTCCGGCTTGCTTTTCTTTGTTATTAATCAGCCCGAATGACAGCATGAAATACGCATCACTTGAATTCGCATAAACATCATCCTTATTTTCCGGAAAATAACCGAATCCTCCAGGTTTCAACGAATCAGGAATCTGAAAGTCCGGGGTCATTTTATCCCACTGCGATTTAGAAAAATCAAACTCACTGCTGTTGTTCAATCCGTGAGTAAACTTCAGGATAAAGGCAGGGGTTTTCTGCCTGACAGAATCTTTTTGCTGTGCAAAACTGAATCCGGAGAGTAGTACAAATAAATATTGGATGTAGGTCTTCATAAATTATGTTTAGCTTCTGTAATAACAAGTTTAGAACTTATTTATTGTTTTACGTCATAAAATCAAAGCTTTCAGGCAAGAAAAACAGACTTCCGATTTAAAACGTCACTAGAAACCGAAGATCTGTTTTTAAAAGTCTAACAACTCATTTTCAATCATTTAAACCAAACATTGAAAATATGTCAAAATCCCGAGATAAAATCTGTCAAAACATTGCTAAAACGAAAAGAAACAGCTATTTTTGAAGCGCATTTTAAAAACGAAATCTAAATTCTCAAACATGAGTGTTCTAGTTAATAAAAACTCTAAAGTAATTGTACAAGGATTCACAGGAAGTGAAGGTACTTTCCATGCAGGTCAAATGATTGAATATGGAACAAACGTTGTAGGTGGTGTAACTCCTGGAAAAGGTGGTTCTACTCACCTGGATCGTCCTGTTTTCAACACGGTTGCTGATGCGGTAGCAAAAACTGGTGCTGATGTTTCTATTATTTTCGTTCCGCCGGCATTCGCGGCAGATGCAATTATGGAAGCTGCAAATGCAGGAATTAAAGTGATCGTTTGTATCACGGAAGGTATTCCTGTAAACGATATGGTGAAAGCCAAAGAATACCTGAAAGGTTCTGGAGCTCGTTTGATCGGCCCGAACTGTCCGGGAGTTATTACAGCTGGTGAAGCAAAAGTTGGTATCATGACAGGTTTCGTTTTCAAAAAAGGAAAAATCGGTATCGTTTCCAAATCGGGAACGTTAACATACGAAGCAGCTGATCAGGTTGCTAAAGCAGGATTAGGAATTACAACTGCAATCGGAATCGGTGGTGACCCGATCATCGGGACAACGACTAAGGAAGCTGTAGAATTGTTAATGAATGATCCGGAAACAGAAGGTATCGTAATGATCGGTGAAATCGGTGGTAGCTTAGAAGCAATCGCTGCCCGCTGGATCAAAGAAAACGGTACAAAACCAGTTGTCGGATTCATCGCAGGAGAAACTGCTCCGAAAGGACGTACAATGGGGCACGCAGGTGCAATCGTTGGTGGTGATGACGATACTGCAGAAGCTAAAAAACGCATTATGCGTGAGTGTGGAATCCACGTAGTTGATTCTCCTGCTCACATCGGTGCGAAAATGGCAGAAATTTTAGGAGTTACAGCGTAATCGCTCTAATTAATACTACAAGGTCCCGTTCGTCTGCCGATGAGCGGGATTTTTTTTGATCCTGAATTTTAAGTAAAATCCCGCGAATTGATTACCTTCCTTTTATTATTATCATCAGGACAGACAAAACGACATGAACAAACAGCGCAAATTGGAACAATACGAATCGCAGGATCCCGGATTAGGCACAACCTACCAAAAATCGGTAAAACGCATCCTGAACGAAGACGGATCGTACAACATCAAACGAATCGGCGCTATCCGGATGCTCAAGGATTTCTACAAATACCTGGTCGATCTTAATTCCTGGTGGTTCGGAGTATTCCTCGTGGGAAGTTTTCTCGTAGCGAACCTCTTCTTTGCCGGGATTTACTGCTGGATCGGAACCGAATACTTACATGGAATTAATCCGAATCAGAATAACTTTATTGCTGCCTACTATTTCAGCGCTCAAACATTTACAACCGTTGGTTACGGTGCTATTGCACCAAAAGGAAACCTGATATCCTTTGTAGCAGCCATGGAAGCTTTTGTCGGACTGATAGCTTTTGCTATTGCAACCGGTCTGATCTACGGAAGATTTTCCCGCCCTTCCACCAAGATTGCTTTCTCACACAATGTGATCATCACGCCGCACAAAGACAAAATGGCTTTGATGTTTAAAATCGTCAATCAGCGGAACAGTGTTTTGCTGAATACAAAAGTTCATGTCACACTTTCATTGATCAATGAAGATTCTTCTTCGAATATAGTCACCAGGAAATATTATACCATTCCACTGGAAGTAGATTTTGTACGCTACTTTCCGCTCACCTGGACATTGGTACATGTCATTGATGAAGATTCGCCCTTGTATGATTTGAACTTATCCGCAATCAAAGAAAAGCTGGCCGAATTGCTCATTCTCATTGAAGCATTTGATGAGACGTACTCTCAAACAGTTGTCCGGAAACATTCCTATGCAGAACATCAATGGGCCAGCGGCGTGAAATTCAAAAAGAATTTCAACGCAGATGAAAACGGAACGATTGTTCTCAATATTCATGAAATCAGTCACCTGGAACCACTTTCTTAATTATGAGTTACGAATTGATTACTATAGTTTCAGTTGCTCAGTAAACACGATAAAGAATATTGAATTTCTGACATTGAGAGAAGTCGGGAGATACAAAATAGCTCTTCAATTCGGAATTCCTAATTCGGAATTCGTAATTAGTACTTACCTTTGAAGTATGGCACAATACAGTTCTACTTTATATCCCATAATGGAACATTTTTACACGCTCCAGGGTGAAGGAAAATATACGGGCACATCTGCCTATTTCATTCGGCTGGGAGGTTGTGATGTAGGCTGTGTTTGGTGTGATGTCAAGGAATCCTGGGATGCTGATATTCACCCGAAAATGAGCGTGGAAGAATTGAAAAATATCGTTTCTCAATACCCCGGAAACCTGGTTGTTATTACCGGCGGAGAACCCGCCATGTATGACTTAAGTGTTTTGGTAGATGCATTGCATGCTGCCGGAAAATACGTTGCAATCGAAACTTCGGGAACCAGTAAGCTCGTTGGAGATGTGGACTGGTATACTTTTTCCCCAAAAAAGTTTAAAGCACCCGTTAATGAAGCCTATGAGAAAGCTTCTGAGCTAAAAATTGTTATCTTTCACAAATCGGATTTGGCATGGGCTGAAGAACATGCTAAAAAAGTACCGGCAGATTGTGTTCTTTATTTGCAACCAGAATGGTCAAAAAGGGAACAATTATTGCCAACCATCATTGAGTATGTAAAAAATCACCCGAAATGGAAGATTTCCCTGCAAACTCATAAATATTTAGAAATTCCATAAAAAAATGAAAAACCTTTTATTGGCATTATTCATTTTGGCTACGGCATCCTGCTCTACGGCACAAATGACTTACTCATCAAAAAACAAGAAAGCAATTGCCTTATATGAACAAGGAAGAAGGGAACCGGGGAAATCCGTCGATCCGAAAACGCATGGTCCCAATTACGCCGGTGGAATTGCCTTGTTGGAAAAAGCATTGGAAAAAGACCCGGCATTCTGGGAAGTTCACATGGTGGAAGCCGAAATGTATATTGAGTTGAATCAACCTCACAAGGCAATAGAACATTACCGTAAAGCATTAGCCATCAATCCGAATCCTACTTCAGGAGGTTCTACTTATTACTATTTGGGAACATTGGAATATGGCGTTGGAGAATACGAAAATGCCGTGAAGGATCTCACAACGTTTACTCAGTCAAAAGGCGCACACCCGGATAACATTACCATGGCAAAGCAAATCATCAACGATTGCACATTTGCCATCGAAGCAATGAAAAATCCGAATCAATTCAAACCTGTTAACCTCGGACCGGGAGTAAATACAAAAGACCCTGAATATTTCCCAACAATTACGGTTGACGGAAAAACATTGTTATTTACGCGGTTGATTGACGACAAACGCGTTACCGGACCTTATCAAAAACAGGAAGATTTCTATGTTTCCAATTTAAGTACGTTCAATACCTGGGAAACAGCTGTTCCGATGCCTAAAAACATCAATACGGTAAACAATGAAGGTGCACCAACCATTGCAGCAGACGGAAGAACCTTGATTTTTGTCGCTTGTTCGGATGAATCGGGAATCAATTACGGAGAAAACAGAAAAGGAAAAGGAAGCTGTGATTTGTTTTACACCAAGCGTTTGGGGAATCAGTGGATCGACCCTACGAATCTTCCGGGAGCAATCAACACCTCAAGCTGGGAATCTCAGCCGTCTTTATCTGCCGATGGGAAAACCCTGTATTTTGTGCGCAAAGTCATGGCGCGTGGCGGAAGACCTGATTCCGATATTTACTCTTCGACTTTAAAAGATGACGGAACCTGGGACACTCCGGTTCGTCTACCCAATACGATCAATACTCCTTACATGGAAGAATCCGTTTTGATTCACCCGGATGGGAAAACGTTGTATTTCTCTTCGCAAGGACATCCTGGAATGGGCGGATTAGACATTTTTGTTTCCAGAATGGATGAAAACGGCGTTTGGGGAAAACCTGAAAACCTGGGATATCCGATCAATACCAGTGCGGATGAAAACTCACTACTCGTTAGTGCGGATGGTGAAATTGCGTTCTTCGCATCTGATCGTGAAGGCGGTTTCGGTGATCTGGACATCTATTATTTCGTTATGCCCGAGAAATTCAGACCTGTGAGAACTGTTTACTTTGATGGTTTGGTGTTTGATGCCGTGACTAAAAAACCGATTCCCGGGAAATTCTCTCTGGTGAACATCAAAACAGGAAAAGAGGTTATTAAATCTGAGGCTGATCAGGTAACGGGAGCATTTACGGTTTCTCTTCCGATCAATGAAGATTATGCTTTAGCGGTAAGTTATCCGGGATATACCTTCTTTTCACAGAATTTCAATATGACGCTTGCAGACAACCAGGAATCTTTCCACATGGATGTTCCGATGGTTTCTGTTTCGAATACAGTAAATCCTGTTACGTTGAAGAATGTCTTCTTTGACCTGGCAAAAGCATCTTTACGTCCGGAATCCTTTGTGGAATTAAACAAATTACGCGACTTCCTGAAGGCTAATCCAACAGTTAAGATTGAAATCGGCGGACATACCGATACACGCGGTGATGCTGCTGACAACCTGAAATTATCGGATGCGCGTGCAAAATCTGTGAAAGATTACCTGATTCAGCAAGGAATAGAAGCAGCGCGTTTGTCATCGAAAGGCTATGGAGAAACCATGCCAATCTATTCGGATGATGCGATTGCCAAAATGCCTACTGAGAAAGAAAAAGAGAAGGCGCACCAGGAAAACCGCAGAACAGAATACAAGATTGTGAAGTAATGTATTTTTTGCGACTCATACGGCCTGTTAATCTACTTGTCATTGCTTTAACAATGTACGGAATGCGTGTGTATTTTATTCCGCGTATTCAGGTGAACTCCAGCCAGGGGAATTCGGAACCATTCGATTTTTTCCTGCTTGTTTTTTCAACCGTATTGATTGCAGCTGCCGGAAACATCATCAACGATTATTTTGATGTCAAAGCCGATAAGATCAATAAACCGCACAAAGTCATTATCGGGAAATTCATCAAGCCGCGCTGGGCGATTGTGTTGCACTGGATGATGAACTTTGTTGCTTTCGCCATTGCCTGTTATCTAAGCTGGCGTTACGAAACATTCTGGTATGTCTTCATCCATTTATTAAGCATCAATGCACTTTGGTTCTATTCCATGTATTTCAAACGCAGGTTTCTGATCGGGAATCTGATGATTGCAGGATTAACTGCCCTGGTTCCGATCCTTTGCGGGATTCACTTCCTGGAGTTCATACAAAGTCCGGGAGTTTATTTTCCAGGCAACCGGATCATTGAGACACCGCTTCATACCGGCTGGGCATTCGGATCTTATTTCAATACATTCGTGGTTCTGGTTTTCGCTTTTTATGCAGGCACTCTGAATCTGATCCGCGAAATCATCAAAGACATTGAAGATGTGCAGGGAGATTTAGTTTTAAGAGCAAAAACACTTCCGATTGTTCTGGGTAAGCGAAAAACCAAAGTAGTTGCTATCGTGCTTTTGATTTTATTACTGCTTACTTCCGTTCCTTTTTTAGTTGACGGGTATTTCCTTTATAAAATCCAGTTTTTGCGTGCCTTTGCCCCTATTTTCCTAATTCCGGTTGGAATCTTGTTTGTTATCGGACTTTTGAGTATGCAGGCAGATAAGAACCTGAAACGAGCAGATTTGTTGCTCAAAATCTTAATGGCAATTGGCTGCTCTATGCCTTTTTACTGGTATTTTTTATGAATCACATGAAATGGATTTTAGGCTCTCAGTCGCCCAGAAGGAAAGAATTACTGGCTGGAATCGGAATTGAATTTGAAGTCCGTATCAAAGACACGGAAGAAATCTATCCTGAAACGCTCGCTGCAGAAGCTGTTCCCGAATTTTTGGCAGCATTGAAAGCAAAAGCACTGCTTCCCGATCTCAAAGCAAATGAAGCGGTCATTTGTGCCGATACTGTTGTGATCTTAAACGGCGAAATTCTTGGAAAACCTGTCGACTTTGAAGATGCGAAAAAGATGCTCCTGAAGCTTTCCGGGCAAACGCATACGGTTATTACCGGCGTTTTCATCGGTTCATCTGCTAAAACAGTTTCTTTTTCCGACCGCACAGAAGTTCAATTCGAAACATTGACAGAAGAAGAAATTACGTTCTACATCAATCAATACAAACCATTCGACAAAGCCGGATCATACGGAGTTCAGGAATGGATCGGTTATGTTGCCGTCAAACATATGAACGGAACGTATACCAATGTGATGGGCTTACCCACTCACCGGCTTTACAAGGAAATTCAGAATTTTATTCCATAGTATTTCGATCCGGAAAATCTTCATTTCAAAGGATTATTATGCCCTTTAAATGTCATACCGGTTAGTTTCCAACAAATTAAGCAATCACAAAATGAACATCAAAAATTTTGAATTTAAAGCGAAAGTTGAAGAATTTGAAACATACGAAACCAAATTACTGACACTGAATCCTGTCTTTCAGGGAACAGATCACCAGATCGACACTTATTTCAATGTTCCGCATGGCAGATTAAA
>NZ_JASLCN010000224.1 GCF_030151805.1 Fluviicola sp. | reverse complement strand
GGCATCCTCGTTCAGCTTTTTAACCAGCGTATCTTTTTTGTAATCGATTCCGAATTTGCTAAGAAGCTCTTTCAGCTCGGGAGTGAAAATTTCATCGCTGAAGCGGAAAAACGAGCGGAATTCCTTCACATGGAACTCCGAATAACCGCATAGGGTATTGGAATAGATCTTTCGATTGAGTTTGATGGGGATTTCAAACGTCCAATGTTTGAATTGAATGATTTCGGTGAACATACAAGGAGTTGTTTTGGATAAGGAGATGAAAAGATTGTTGCGTAAATGTGAGCTCATGAAGCTGAGATCGTAATTTTTTCTTCATAACACATGTGTGGGTGCAAAAGTCAGGATTGCAAGAGTGTCAGTCAAAAAAAAGGGTTGAGGAGCACGGAAATCTTAGTAAATGGTAGTATTTTTAGGGTGAAGATGATTCGTAATTTCCTTTTGTTCGTTTTTGGGTTATTAATCATACCTGCAGCCTTGGGTCAAAAAGATACCGCTACAATTGACGCGCTCAATTTAAAAAGTGAATTTCTGTATTCCGTTGATGTCGAAAAATCCATTGAGCTAAGTTCAAAAGCACTTCGTTTGTCCCAAAAGAGTCATTATCGTTCAGGAGAAGCCTTTGCCCTGATGAACCTGGCTGTTGCAAATGATATCAAAGGAAGTCCGGAAATAGCGATCCATTATTTTCAGAAAGCGATTCATTTATTCCGGCTCGAAAAAGACGACGAGAACTTGTCTTACTGCTATTCCCAGTTGGGAGTTTGTTATTTTACGCAATATCAGTACGAAAATGCAAACGGGTACTACAAGAAATCCATCGAACTGTGTAAAAAACTGAAGTTGAACATCGATTTGGCGGATGTGCTGGTCAACCAGGGAATCACTTTCACGTATCTGGGTAGAGAAAAAGACGCCGAAAAGAATTTCCGGAAAGCAATCGGCATTTATCAGAAAGAAGATTACCCGCAAGGCTTGGGACCGGCATATAATTCGCTGGCAAAACTCTATCACGATAAGGAAGAGTTTTATACGGCGATCGAATATTATGAGAAAGCGGCAGCTATTGCGAAGAAATACGATAACGACCTGAATCTGACTTCCACTTACAACGGGCTTTCAAATGCTTATATCAATCTGAAACAGTACGAGAAAGCACAGGAATACGCTTTGAAAAGCCTGGAAGTGGTGAAAAAAATCGGTGCGAAGGAACGGGAAATGTTTGTATATTATACTTTGTCTGATAGTTATGCTGGTTTAGGAAAATATAAAGAAGCTTACGAGAATCAGAAAAGGTACGCGGATCTCAAAGACACACTTTTTACGGAAGAGAAGAGTAGTGCTTTGGCTGAAATGCAGGCGCAATATGATGTGGCTTCGAACAAACAGAAACTGAAAGAATCGAAATTGAAACAGCAAATCCAGTCTGAAGCACATGCCAGGCAACTCGTTGTTTTGATGGTCGTTTTGATTGTGATCCTGCTTATTTCCGGGTTTTTATTTCTGCTGGTTCGGAACAGAAAGCGAATCCATCAGCTCCTGGAGCAGAAATATGAAATGACGCAGCAGAATCTGGAACAGAAAGAATTCATGATGGGAGAAATTCATCACCGGGTAAAGAATAATTTGCAAATGGTTCATGCAATTCTCGACTTACAGGCGCGCGATTTAAAAGACCCGGAATCGGCGAAGCTGATTGAAGACAGTTTGAACCGGATCAATGCCATTTCGCTGATTCATCAGAAATTGTATCAGACAGACAATATCCGGGCTGTTAACATGGATGAATATTTGCGGGAATTGGTGGATGACCTGGTTCATCATTTTAGAAAGGAAGTCAGTAAGCAGATTCGGATTCGGTATGAACTGGAAGATTTGAACCTGGACATCGAAACCGCACTTCCTATCGGGTTGATTGTTGCAGAGTTAGTGACGAATTCCTGTAAGTATGCTTTTGCCGGTCAGGAAACCCCCGAAATCGAATTGCGTTTGAAAGAACAGGCAAAACAACTGGTTTTATTCGTTGCAGATAACGGAGCCGGAAAGTCTGGCAAGCAAAATGGAACAAATTTTGGTACGAAGCTCATTCAAACCATGTCTAAAAAACTGAAGGCAGAGTTGGTGGAAACCAGTTCTGATGAGGGATTGAAGACGGAATTATATATTTCAAACTACAAAGTGTACCATGACTAAACCCAAACTTTTTATTGTCGAAGACGAATTACTGATTGCCGATTACCTGGAGCAATGCCTGTTGGATAATGGGTATGAATGCCTCGGAAAAGCAGATACATTTGAATCAGCCCGAAACTTATTGAAACAATGCGAACCGGATTTATTGCTCCTGGATATTAACCTGGGAACGGGCCCCGACGGAGTGGATCTGGCACATTTTGTCAATCAGCAGATCAATAAACCTTTTTTGTTTGTTACTTCCAGTACGGATTCAAAAACATTGGAACGGGTAAAACTGACCAATCCCGCAGGTTTGATCATGAAACCGTTCAAGAAAGAAGAGTTGCATGCACAGGTGGAACTGGCGTGGCACGCCTTTCAGATCAGGCAGCAAAACAAGCAGGTTGAATTTTCAAATTCGATCCTGATCAATACCTATTTCTTTATCAAAGACAAACAAAAGCTGATCAAATTGGCTTATTCGGATATTCTGTATGCCGAAGCCTGTGATAATTATTCGATCCTCTTCACCAAAGATTCCAAATACGTTGTAAGCTACAGCTTGAAGCATGTGGAAAATAAACTGTCTAAAAATCAATTCTTCCGGGTGCATCGTTCATTTGTCGTAAATTTGAATCACATTCAGCAGATCAACCCGAAATTTATTCTGCTGGACGGAAAAGAAATTCCGGTTAGTGAGGCGCATCGTGCTGAATTGCTGGAACGTGTGAATTTGTTTTAAACGATCCCGATGTATCAGCTGAAACGTACGCAATTGGTGAAAACAGATCCGGAAACATGCTGGAAATTCTTCTGTGCGCCTGAAAATCTCCGGACCATTACTCCGGAATACATCAACTTTCGTGTGTTGACGGAAGTTCCTCCGGAAATTTATGAAGGATTGATGATTTCGTACAAAATTTCTCCGGTATTGAGAGTTCCCTTGTCCTGGGTAACTGAAATCACGGTTGTGGAGCACCAGACTTATTTTGTAGACGAGCAGCGCCGCGGACCGTACAAAATCTGGCACCACGAGCATCATTTCAAAGTAGTGGAGGAAGGAGTTGAAATGACGGATATTGTAAGTTATTCGCTTCCTTTCGGAATTTTGGGAAGGTTTGTACATTGGTTGTTTGTCCGGAAGCAATTGGAAGGTCTTTTCGATTACCGTTTTCAAAAAGTGGAGGAGCGTTTTTGAGAGCTGTCCTTTGAATGATGGGTTGACTGATCGGAGTCGAAGGCAACACCTGATTTGAGCTGAAGGGCTTGTCCCTGCTGGGCTAATAGATGCATGTCTATCCGTCTTTTTTCATGCCTGAAACGAGAGAGAATCACCCGGAAACCTAAATCTCCTTCTCCGTAATCGTTTTGTGAATCTGAACCATTTTCATCAACGCTGCAGAACCGTACCACGGATGCAATTCCATCACCAGTCTTCCGGCTTGAATTGCAGGATCCGTTTTAGTCAAAGCTTCCGCTTCCTCAACCGTTTCGACATTGAAAATATAAATTCCGCGGATTTCGCCATTATCAAGAAAAGGTCCGGCAACAACCAATTTTCCCTGTTCAGCCAGCTTCCCGATATTATCCAGGTGAGCGCGCTGTAAGCGTTCCGCTTCTTCCTTACTCTGACTTTGATTCGGACCACGTTTCAGAAATGCCATCACATAACGTTTCATTCCGTATTCATCCGCTCCAAGCTCCTTCGCAAGTTTGGGGTCAAACACCTCTTTTTGCTGAGCAGGTGCTTCTTTCTTTAATTCTTCCTGGGAATGGGAAGCCAGCGGTAATCCGATCAACAGAATTCCGGCTAAATACTTACTTGTTTTCATCACAAATCGATTGAACAGCTTTCAACGACTCATCAATATGCGTCGCAGCATTCGTCAGCGAATTGTAGACATGCCGCACGATACCCTGCTTGTCAACAATATACGTCACACGGCCCGGAATCAATCCGAAGAGATTTCCCGGCACACCAAAAGCCTTCCGGACGCTTTTCTCCGTATCGGCAAGCAAGGTGAAGCTCAAACGGTGTTTTGCAGCAAATTCAGCATGCTTTTTCGGAGAATCACTGGAAATTCCGATCACTTCACAGCCCAGATCCTTAAAATCCTCATAACTGTCGCGGAAAGAACAAGCTTCAGCCGTACATCCGGGTGTATCATCCTTTGGATAGAAATAAATGACCAATACTTTTTTGCCAAGTACGGTTTTGATATCGAAGTCTGTGTTGTTTTGATCTTTTAATACGAATGTTGGACATTTGTCTCCTACTGCTATTGCCATGACTGTGTCTTTAAATTGGTGAAACAAAGATGCGAAAAGAATGAATTGGATGCGAAAATATTTTAACTCATGTATTTACACCTTGCGTCCTTCTCTTCTTTGCGTTAAAAAATAAGAAGGTGATTGTTATTACACTGCAAAGTGGCAAAGAGCGTTAAGAGTGTCATTAAACAAAAAATCCCGCTGATCAATGACCAACGGGATTTCAATATTGAATCGGAAAATCTTATTCTCCTACTACTTCAAATTTGAATACCGGCTTCACACCTTTGTGTAAGTTTGCCTCAGCTTCGAATGTACCAACTTCTTTGATCGGCTCGTCTTTGATTTTCAAAGATTTACGGTCGATATCAAATCCTGCTGCTTTCAATGCCTCAGACAATTGTACAGTGTTAACAGATCCGAAGATTTTACCGTTTTCACCAACTTTCGTACTGATTTTTACAGTAACCTCAACCAATTTAGCTGCGATTGCTTCTGCTTCAGCAACGATTTTTGATTCTTTGTGAGAACGTTGTTTCATCATATCCTCATGCGCTTTTTTCGCAGAAGGAGTAGCCAAAGAAGCATAACCTTGAGGAATCAAGAAGTTACGTCCATATCCTGGCTTCACAGTTACAACTTCGTCTTTGTAACCTAATTTATCGATATTTTTCTTAAGAATTACTTCCATGATTTCTTGTCTTTAAAATGAATACGTGAAGACTATTTCAACATATCGCCAACGTAAGGCAAGATAGCCAGGTGACGAGCACGTTTGATAGCTTTGTTAACTCTCTTCTGGTATTTCGCAGAAGTTCCGGTAATACGACGAGGCAAAATTTTACCTTGCTCATTTACCAAACGCAACAAGAAAGTAGCGTCTTTGAAATCGATGAATTTAATTCCGCTTTTTTTGAAACGGCAATATTTATCTTTTTTGATCTCGATGTTGATCGGAGTCAAATAGCGAATATCGTTTTGTGACATGTTCTTAAATTTTTAAGGTAAATAATTAAGCTTCAACCGGAGCACCGCTCATTTTCTTGCGACGTTTCTCAGCGTAAGCAACGTGATCCTTGTCCATTTTCACGGTTAAGAATCGCATGATGCGCTCGTCACGTTTCATAGCCAATTCCAAATCAGCGATTACAGAACCTTCGCCATCAAATTGAAATAAGAAATAGAAACCAGTTGATTTCTTTTGGATCGGGTAAGCCAATTTTTTTAGGCCCCAGCTCTCAGAATGCGTTAATTTACCACCCATGGCAGCCAATTCGCTTTCGTACTTTTGCACTGCTTCCTTTGCCTGGTCTTCAGACAAAACGGGAGTAAGAATGAAAACAGTTTCGTAAGAATTCATAATTAAACTTATTTGTTGTTTATACTAAATTACCGCCAAGATACACTTAGCGGGGTGCAAAGGTAGGAATAAAATCAATACATTCTTAATTTTAAACTTGTTAAAAGTGCTATTTGTGGTGATGAAATGACTCCATGAACTTTTTTGAAGCCTCATTGTTGCTCTTTTTGGGTAAAGAAAGAACGATCACCTGATAGAGATAATTATCGCGAAAGAAAGTTTTGGAATAAAATTCAAGTTGACCGCCTAAAATAAGTGCACGCATCTCTGAGCAAGGAAAGCCATCAATGGTTGATTCTTTTATACTTAATACCTCTCCGCCGTTTTGAATTACCGGGTTTTTTAATGAGCTGTCATGTAAAAATTTCTTTTTAAGATCCGCAGACATTTGATTCATTGGCTCTCTCTGAAAATCGATGTAATTTACACAATAAGCAGTATTCCCGAATTTGTCAATTTTGCTGAGGGAAGAAGGTTCAAATGATTCGGTAACCAGGTATTCGGGACCCTTACTTCCCTGAATAATTTGTCTTCTTGTTATAGTCGTTCCCGGAAAGGAAGCGTCAAACTTTTTTTTCGGTACAG
>NZ_JASLCN010000220.1 GCF_030151805.1 Fluviicola sp. | reverse complement strand
ATCGGAATAGACATTCAAAGTACCGGTTACTTTTTTTCGAACGGAACAGACGAATGGGGAACCTTTGTCAGTGTGATTGACAGCGCCAAGATCCAAAACGGATTCAACCGTCTGGAGCAGTACATGAAAATCTCCGATACGATCGTTTACAACCGGAGAGTCAAAAAAATTCAGGATTTAGAACTGTATATTTTCTACGAAAAGGATTATTTGCTGGTTTATAAAGGATCGAAAATTAAACGCCGTATCGGGAAAGCGATTTTTGCACATGAAGGCGACATTGAGAAATCCTGGGAAAAATTCCTGAAGAAACAGACTTTCCGCGATGAAAAGATCGTGCTTTACTCCCATTCACCGCGACTGAAGAAATTCGGGTTCGATTATGTCTTATTTGCGCACGATAGTGATTCATTAAACGTCAAACTGAAAACCTATCTTCATTCCAATAAACGCTTGAAGATTAAGGAAAAAGAGGCCGGAATTACTTTCGAACGGAATAAGATCTCTACCAAAGCATTGGAAATCCATTTAGATATTACTGAATTCAAAAAAGACAAGAAGAATCCGCTCTATCAATGGATCGTGGCACTTGGAAAAAAAGTCAGTTTCCCTACAGATGCTTTCTTTGATGCCTGGGAAGGCGATCTGTGCTTCCAGGAAGGCGGAACACAACTCATCGATGAAGAAGTTGTTGAGATGGGTTATGACGAAGAATTTAACCCGATTGAAACCAGAAAGATTAACAAAGTATCCGTTCCGGCCTACTCGCTGTTATTCTCGGTCAATGAAAACGGGAAAAAGCTGGTTTCGTCTTTGTTTGCAAAAGGAATTATCACCAAACAGGGGAAATACTATCATTTCCTGTTCTCACCACCTTTGAACTTAAACATTCTTCCGGCAAGTATTGGTGCTTACACTTCGAAAAGACCACCGAAACTCACAACAGGTTCTACCTGCAACGGTTTGTGGAAATACAAAGGAACAGATGTCATTTTCCACATTGATTCCCTGAAGAAAAAAGAAGTTTACGGCTCACTGGAGTTTGAAGTCGCAAGCTTGATCAGAAAGAGGAAGTTTAAAAGATAGATTACGAATTGCGTCCCGATAGTCATCGGGACACGAATTACTTAATAATCAATTGTTTCAACTATTTACTCGTAATTAGGAATTAGGCATCCGTAATTCTATTAGTACGGGATAAACACATTTTTCGCTTCGGTGAAAAAGCGCAATGCTTCCCAACCTCCTTCTCTGCCCACTCCGGACGCTTTTACTCCTCCGAACGGTGTGCGTAAATCGCGCACAAGCCAGGAGTTGATCCAAACGATTCCAGCCTGTACTTTATCAGCCGTTCTGTGCGCTCTTTTCAGGTCAGAGGTCCAGATAGTAGCACTCAGTCCATAAACGGTGCTATTCGCCATCATTAGCACTTCTTCTTCGGTATCAAAAGGTGTTAAAGTAACAACCGGTCCGAAAATTTCTTCCTGATTCGTTCTGCAGTCGTAGGTAAGTCCTTCGATCACGGTTGGAGCAATGTAATATCCTTCGTCATACGGAACCTCTAAAACAACACGGTGTCCGCCGGTTAAAATCGTTCCGCCTTCTTCTTTCGCCAGTTCAATATAGGAAAGTACTTTTTCCATGTGCGGTTTTGAAACCACCGCTCCCATTTTTGCATTCGGGTCAGTCGGATTGGAAACCGTCAATTTTTCAACGCGTTCGATAAACGCCGCTTTGAATCGGTCGTAGATGCTGCGTTCGATAAAAATGCGTGATCCGCAAAGACAAATCTGGCCTTGATTCGCAAAGGAAGAGCGAACCGTTGTTTTGATCATCTCATCGAAATCACAATCCGCGAAAATGATATTCGGGTTCTTTCCTCCTAATTCCAGGGAAAGCTTTTTAAACATTGGACCTGCTGTTCGCGCAATGTATTCTCCTGTTTTTGTTCCTCCGGTAAACGAAATTGCTTTGATTTTCGGGTGTTTCACAATGGCATCTCCTGCATGTTGTCCCAAACCGTGAATAATATTTAATACTCCGGCTGGCATTCCACTTTCTCTCACAACTTCACTCAGCAAATAAGCGGTATAGGGTGTAATTTCGGAAGGTTTTGCAATCACACAATTTCCGGATGCCAATGCAGGTGCAATTTTCCACGAAAACAAGTACAAAGGCAAATTCCAGGGAGAAATACAGCCCACAACCCCGATTGGTTTACGCGTCGTGTAATTGATTCCCATCCCTTCCATATAATGCGATTCGGAAGCAAAATGTTCGACAGCCGTTGCGAAAAAATGAAAGTTTGAAACGGCGCGTGGAATATCCACGTGTGCAGCCAATGAAAGCGGTTTTCCATTATCCCGCGATTCTGCAGCTACAAATTCGTCCATGCGTTTTTCAATACCTAAACTGATCCGCATCATGATTGCGCCTCTTTCCTCATTTGACATATTCGACCAAACGGGAAATGCTTTTTCTGCCGCCGCAACTGCCAATTCCACATCTTCTTCCGTAGAATTCGGAATTTCACCGTAAACTTTGCCCGTAGCAGGCTCGTAATTGTCGATGTATTGTCCTTTAACCGGTGCAACCAATTCGCCGTTGATCAAATTCTGAATGCGTATCATGATTTCATTTTTTCAGTGACAAAGATAGTAATAGTAATCACGAATTATGAATGCCGAATTACGAATTGATTCATTAGATCTTCTAGATCTTAAACTTCACTCCCAACTGCAAGTACAAGTAGAAATGCAGCCCGTTTGATTGCAGATAGTTCGTGGAAACTCCCACATGGGTGTAAAAACGATCAAAACCGAATGCAAAAGGATTGTTTTTGTAAGCTGCTCCTAAATACAAGGCATGAAACAAACCTGCCTGACTCCGATCGTTGATGAAATTCAGATTGCTTCCGGCATAAGCAGCCAAAGTCGGGTGGAAATCGTGGATCACTGACCGGTTTGCATTTCCGATATACGTTTGCTTGAACGGATCGTAAGAGAAAAGCAGGTAATCTACTTTGACTATTCCCAACATACGGGCTTTCAGATCCACACCGATATTTAAACTGTATTCAAAACGCGTTCCCGCATATTGAAGATACGCCGATACAAATGCCGATTGCAGATCGTAATTCCAAAAACCTGCTTCCAAACCGTATTCCAGGGCGTTCAAACCACCGCGCGATTCCGGGAAACAGACGTGCGCGTTCATCGTGTCCAAAGGATAGCTGATTTTAGTCGAATCTCCGGAAGGAATACAAATTGCCCGGTTCGAATAGATATTCCAATCACTCCTTTTCACATATTCCACAGGAACTGTTGCAAAATAATACGGTCTGTTACGCATTCCGAATTTGGTATGCCACGTAACCGGCAAGTCGTAATTTTTGTCGAAATAATAACTTCTCGAAGGCGAAACATAGTCCCTGGGAACAATCAGCAGATATTCTCCTTCAAGCGCTTTTTTCCGAAGTTGTAAATGCTGCATGATGTACACTTCCGGAAGTAATTCCGATTCCAGTTTCATCGGGGTGCTCATATCCTTATCGCAAAC
>NZ_JASLCN010000213.1 GCF_030151805.1 Fluviicola sp. | reverse complement strand
AGCTGATGCCCGGAAAGTGTTACAAAGGTGTTAATACTTGTAACGGTCAAAACGGTTGTGACGATACTGTCACAACCTGTGGAAGCATCCAAATGATCATTGTAGGTTCCTGAAGTTGTATGTGTGAACGGCCCGACCGTAAAACTTTCACCTGCACAAATGGAAGCTGTTTGGCTGCTTCCTATTGCCGGAGGCTGACTCAATGTTTGACTCAGTTGAGTGGAGCATCCTGTTGCATCAGTGATTGTACATGTATAATTACCGGCTCCTTTGTTGTTCAGGTTTTGAGTGGTTGTTGGTGGAGTAGTGTTCCAGGAAAATGCAAGCGGAGTCAATCCGGAAGGAGTTAATTGAATAAATCCGTCTGTGTCGCCATAACAATTCAAATCCTGGTAATCCAGAATAGAAGTGGCAGTTACGACTGAAGCTCCTGATAACGCAAAGATCGCTGTTTTGATAGAAGGAGACGGAGTGGTGTTGATGATCAAAACACGTTGCACCAATTTTGCCTGATCGGCACAGGATAAATGTACATTGATGCGATACATGTAAGGAGCAAAACTGCTAAAATCAGGGGTGTCTCCGGTTCTTCCTGCTCTGTCGAAACCACTGATTACAGCTCCGCCGCCATTAAACCAATCGGGCAAATTCGAACTATTTACGACCATTGCCGAACCATCCGTAAATTTGATCACGAACAAAACTGTTCCGGCTCCTTCTGTTGAAAAACCAAGAAAACTGAGAGAAGAGTAAGATGCTGGTATGTTTAATTCGAGGGAATCTGTTTGTCCGGTGGACAGGAAAATGGCATTTTCTGCGGTATAAGGAGCTAATTGGTAAGAACTGCTTCCTGAAACAATTGTTCCGTTGTTGGGTAAACCGGTTCCGGTACTGAGTGATGTTCCGTAAGCCTGGCTGTAAAGAATGTAGTCACTACCATCTAATGCTGTTGTTGTAGTTGATACAGCGGGAACTGCTTCGGCAATAACATCTGCATTGTAACCTGTGACAGAAATCGGTGCATAGTTTTGGGAGAAAGAAAGAAATCCTGCCAAAACTGCTGAGAGCGTTAAGGATGTTTTCATAGCATTTAGTTTCATTCGGGTAAGCAAATAATTTGATTATACTAAAGTTATAGTAAAACGATTAACTTATTTCAAATGATTGATAGTCAAAGTATCAGAAATGCTGATATATCACAACTATGAAGGATTTGTTCAAAATTTACACATTTCGAGTTATTTCCCGAATACCTTTTTTAGATAAGCATTGAAGTCTATTTTACTGAAATCCCTGGTTCGATGTGAGAACAACGTTTCGATCTTTTGTTCTTTTGTCGTGAAACCGTATCCCATTAACGGAGTTTTACTTTTTCCATTTGTGATGGTTGTCGTTGTTCCAAAACGCAGGTCATAGATTAGCAAAGTATCTGAATGTTGTTCAACCGAGTAGAATCCGTTGGTGATATGCTCAATTTCCCTGATTCTGGAGTTTCCGTTCCAATTCATTTCTTTCAGCAGATGATGGTTTTTGGGAATAATCTCCAGTTGCTTCGGATCGAAAGGGGTAAAGAGTGATTTATATCCGATGTAATATGCCGTGTCGTCTTCTGCAATCAGATCCCAATAAAAAGAGGTGAGTGGCATCGGCGTGACCATTGTTCTTTTCGGGTGAATACCTGCTTCTGCGAAATAACTGTCTGAATTGCTGTAGACTCCCAATTTGATAATGACTCCCCATATTAAATAGATGGAGGAATAAATTATTCCGGTCCAATTCCAGATGCGTCTTCGTTTTGAATTCCGTTTCATGAAAAGCGCACTGATCAGTAATATCATGAATGGGATCGTATATAAAGGATCAATAACGAATACGGAATTGAACGTTAAACGCCAGGAAAAAGGCCAGAAAAATTGTGTTCCGTAATTGGTAAAAATATCCAGCATCGGGTGTGTTACTATACTTAGAAACCAAAGTAAGAACCACATTCTGAAGGAATACTTCCGATTTGTCAGTCTGTGAAACAAATAACCTATTACCGGACCTGCCAGACAGGCAAAAAGTAATGAATGTGAAAATCCCCGGTGAACCAAAGCAGCATCCAGCGGATCATAAAAAAAACGCAAAAAAACATCCAGATCCGGAATCGTTCCGCCGATTGCACCCCATAAAGCAGCTTTATTACCAATTTTTCTTCCGGCAACAGCTTCTCCGACTGCAGCTCCCAAAACAATTTGAGTCAATGAATCCATGGAGATAAAAGTAGTCGTTTTTAGTTCCGGTCCACAGGATATTTATCTGATTATAATTTAGGATAAAAATGTTTAAAAAAATGGATAAAGATGTTGGAAAAGACTTTTTTGCTCAGAAGTAATTTCATAACTTCATGGAAAAGATAAGTGGAATATGTATCAAAAACAGTTAGCAATTAAAAACTGGGCGGAAGATGATCGCCCGAGAGAGAAAATGATGCTTAAAGGCAAGCACACTCTTTCAGATGCTGAATTATTGGCTATCCTTATAGGAACAGGAAGCAGATCCAAATCAGCAGTTGATTTAGCAAGGGAATTACTTTCGTTGACAAATGGAGACTTGTACGAATTCGGTAAATTACGGCATTCTCACTTATGCAATGTAAAGGGGATTGGAGATTCCAAAGCAATCAGTATTCTTGCAGCCTTAGAGTTGGGGAGGCGGAAGAAAGAGTATACAAAAACGAAGCGCAATAAAATTGATGGTTCTCTGAAAGCGTATCAGGAGTTAAAAGGATATTTTTCTGATTTGACCCATGAAGAATTTTTTGTGCTTTATTTGAATCGCGGAAACCAGGTATTACAAGTGAAACAAGTTTCGATCGGTGGAACAGCCGGAACTTATGTAGACCCGAAGATCATTTTTAAATACGGAATGGATTTAGCAGCTTCAGGAATTATTTTGGCTCATAATCATCCGAGTGGAAATCTAAACCCCAGTGAGTCAGATCAGAAAATCACTAAACGAATTCAGCAATTCGGAGACTTGATTGAGATGCCGGTATTGGATCATCTGATTGTCACAGATAATGGCTACTTTAGCTTTTCAGATAAAGAACTTCTTTAGGAAATGCTTTTTTACGCCGATCAAATTTCAATACGTTTAATTTATACATTGGATTTTGTGTTCAAGGAACACGGTTTGGAATATGAATTAACGAATGATAAGCAGTTTTTTTCTTCTCATGGGGGAACGAAACTCACTTATTCCGATTATGAATTTGAAGGCGTTCCGACACTAAATCCTTCCGGATTGTTATTTGAAGAGCGTTTTCGACCAGATATCCGCGTTGAAAAAGGAATCTGGAATGGTGCAGAATGTCTGAAAATTGATTCGGTAACTGATCCCATGGCTTCGATTTTTTATGTGCTTTCCCGCTACGAAGAATACAATCCTAAGTTTTTGGATGATCATGGCAGGTTTACAGCCCGGGAAAGTATTCAAAGTAAATTTGACTGGCTTCATGTACAGATTGTTGAACATTGGATTGAAGCTTTTTTTACTGTTTATGCTCCGAATTACCTGGACCGGCTGATTACCCGAAGAAAAATGACTGCAATACCTTCATTTGATATTGACAATACCTTTGCTTACAAATGGAAAGAAGGCTGGAGGACGTGGCTTTCCGTTGGGAAGGATTTTGTCAGAAATAATAAGAACCGGATCAAAGAACGCAGGTTGGTTCAGAGTGGAGAAATGAACGATCCGTTTGATTCTTTTGATGAAATCCGGGAAGTGATCAAACACTTTCCCGATACCCGTGTTTTTTGGCATTTGGGAGATTTTGCAAAGTATGATACCAATATTTCCTGGCACGATACAAGACACCAACAGTTGATACAAGAGATCAATCAGTTGGGGCATGTTGGACTGCATCCGAGTTATGCAAGTAATTATTCGGATGAAAAGCTCCTGAATGAGGTTGATCGAATTCGGGTGATTACGAAAGAACCGGTTAAAGAATCACGACAGCATTTTCTGAAGCTGAATCTTCCCAAAACGTATCATCGGATGATGGAACAAGAGTTTGAACGTGATTTTACAATGGGATATGCAGATGATTACGGATTCCGTGCCGGAACAGCATACGAGCATTCTTTTTTTGATCTTCTCACAAACCAGGTTTACCCGGAATACCGGATTGTGCCATTTTGCTATATGGACGGGACTTTGCTGGAATATAAAAAACTGACCATTTTTCAGAGTATGGAAGTGATCGATGAACTGGTTGATGAAGTCAGCAGATTCGGCGGTGTTTTCTGTTTTATCTGGCATAATGAAACATTGGCTGAAGCCGGAAAGTGGAAAGGGTGGAAACAAGTATTCGATCACACATTAGAACGCTTGAAATGATGATTTCATCAGATACTTTAAAACAAAAGGAATTTCCGAAGATCGAACACGGAGATTTGGTTGTGCAACTGGGATCCTGTTTTTCTGCAAATATGTCTTTCTGGTTTCGAAGAGCCGGATTTGAAGTGTTTGATAACCCGTTGGGAGTCATTTTTCATCCGGTCCCACTTGCAAAACAAATTCTTTTAGCTTTTGGACAAGCAGAATTGCTGGAATTTATTCAGAAAGAAGATGTTTATGTCAGTTATGATGCCAGCAGTACGCTTTATTCGATGGATTCTCTTTCGCTTGATAACGAGTTACGGAGTCAATTGAAAGCATTGAAAGAATCGTTGTCAAACGCAAAGCTTTTAGTTATCACATGGGGTTCTGCTCATGGATACCGTTTGATCGAATCCGGAAAGATCGTTGCAAATTGTCATCAACAAGCAAAAGAATATTTTGAGAAGGAGCTGACATCTGCAGATCAACTGTTTGATATCTGGAAGGAAGCAATTGATGCGATTCGACATGTGAATCCTCAGATTCAAATCGTTTTTACCGTGAGCCCGGTTCGTTATATCCGGGATGGTTTGATGGAGAATTCTCTTTCAAAGGGGGAGCTTTTCCGTTTGGTTGATTTGCTCAGAACTCAGAAATCGCATTATTTTCCCGCATTTGAATTGGTGAATGACGTGCTGAGAGATTACCGGTATTTTGAGCCTGACGGAGTTCATCCGAATTCTCTGGCTACGGAGTTTGTTTGGGAATTTTTGCGAGCGGAGCTTTTTACTCCTGAAACGAATCAAATAATTGATGAATTATTCCGGATTCGAAGAATGGAAGAACATCGTTTGTTGTATCCGGAATCGAAAAAAGCAGCGGAATACCTGGGTATGGTGAAACAAAAAAGGGAAAGTTTCCTCTCCCAATACCCAGTAGTAGTCTGGTAGTTTATTCTGTTTTTAAAACAAGAGTTCCTTTATATTCTCGTGGTTCTCCCGGATTCGGGTCTCCCATGATCACTTTCCAAAGTACCGTTGAGCCATTTTTCAACATTTCTCCTGTATGAGAATCTACACCGTTCCATCCATTAGATGCGTCTGATGTTTTGAAAATAACTCTTCCTGATCTTGCGTCATAAATGTATAATTCGAATGGGGTATTACGTTCTTTCAAAGCGTAAGGCATGAAGGTGTTGAAACGAATGTCTGAAGCATTTACGTCCAAAGCTTTGGATGCATTCAAATTGTATTCTTCCGGAATTGAAATGGTTTTGTTTTCTACCACCAAACAACCGTTTTGATCTTTACTGGAAACAGAAACAGCTATTTCAGTGCCTTTATACGGATGCACGATGAATGTTCCGTTTTCAACCTCGCTGCTGTACTTTTCCACTTTCCAATGAACAGGATTGTCATTTCCGGACACATTGAATCTGACAGCCGGAATGGCATTTTCGTAGATTAAAGTAGGGTCAACGTGAATGTACAAATCTGCTGTTGTTCCGTAAACAGGCACTGATTGTTTTTGATTTCCAACTATGACATCAATCATTCCTTCATTGGAAGCAATCAACGACTTTTTGGAATCCGGTTTCACATTCAGCAGGCTTTTCCCGTTTTGAAGAACCTGAACGCTTGTATTTTCGTTTGGATTGATGATTTCAATTTCGTCACCGATACAATATTTTGATTTATTGAAAATTGCCGGTAAAATGTTGTTTTTTGAAGTGTTTGCATCAGCAAATTGAGACTTTGGGTTCGGGTTTGAAACCGGTTGTCCTTCAATCTCTTTTTTGTTGTTCGATTCTCCTTTCGGATTTCCATTGGAGTGAGCTGCATTTGAATGTTGGTAATTTTTACTGGCAGTTTCATTCTGGAAAACAATCGTTTGATTTTCTTCTACTTGCGGTATGTGCGTTTGAGGGGTCGTACTTTGCGAAGCCTGTGCATTATCCTGATTTTTTACGTGAGGATTTTCTGCATTTTGGCTCATTACAGGTGTTGTGTTTTTGGTTTGATCAGCGGATTCCGATTGA
Source organism: Fluviicola sp. (assembly GCF_030151805.1). Lineage (GTDB taxonomy): Bacteria > Bacteroidota > Bacteroidia > Flavobacteriales_D > Crocinitomicaceae > Fluviicola. Next base: position 1,447 of record NZ_JASLCN010000213.1, on the reverse strand, counting down.
GAATTCAATGCGAAAAACAGGGCAGAACCAACAAGTACAGTCCCAACAGAAGCTGCAACCCACCATTTGCGGTAGAATGGAGTAGGAGTCGTTCCGTCTAAACGTTTGGACAATGATTCCCACGCTGCCTCGTTGTAAGGCAATTCATGGTTCTCAAGCGACTCTTTTATAAGCTGTTCAATGTTTTTCATTGAGCAATTTTTGTAAATTTTTGTTTCAAATAATTTTGAAGATTCATTTTGGCTTTGGCTAAATTAGATTTTGACGTTCCTTCACTGATTTCCAGTATTTCAGCAATTTCCTTGTGGGTGAATTCTTCCATCACATACAAGTTGAAAACTGCTTTGTAGGCCGGAGAAAGCTTGTTGATGGCTTCCAGTGCTACACTTGCTTTTAATGACGTGATTTCCCAATCTTCTCCCAGTTCATCATCTTCCGGGATGTATTTGAAATCATTGTCATTATCAGTCAGCATAAAATCCTTTTTTGATTTTCGGATCGAATCAATTGCACAATTCACAATAATTCTTCTCATCCAACCTTCAAAAGATCCCTTTTTGTCGTAACCTTTAATATGTTCAAAGACCTTAATGAAACCTTCCTGCAAAACTTCCTGAGCTGAATCTTTATCGCGAATATATCGTTGGCAAACAACAAACATTTTCCCGTAAAACTTCTTGAATAACTGCTCTTGTGCTCTTCGGTCGGAAGATTTGCAGCCCTCAATAATTTCATCCAATTCCCAATTCTGTTTCACTGTCTCCAATCAATAACGAAAGATTCTCAATAGGGTTGCCTTTTCTGTCGGTTCAAAAGTTGAAAAGTTCAAAAAGTTCCAATTTTGAACACTTTGAACCTTTGGAACAGTGTATTAAACCAACTTTTCATCCCCTGTTTACAAATAACGTTATTTCTGCACAAAATTTACAGCAGGAGCAAAGTTTTATTCTTAAATTCGTTGCGCTTAAGAAATAGTATTATCATTTAATCATAAAACAATGAAAGTAACGGTAGTAGGTGCAGGAGCTGTAGGAGCAAGCTGTGCAGAATATATCGCAATGAAAAACTTCTGTTCGGAAGTAGTTTTGGTAGATATTAAAGAAGGATTTGCCGAAGGTAAAGCAATGGATTTAATGCAAACGGCGTCACTGAACGGATTCGACACGAAAATTACTGGAACAACAGGAGATTACAGCAAAACAGCAGGTTCTCATGTAGCAGTAATCACTTCAGGTATTCCAAGAAAACCGGGAATGACACGTGAAGAATTGATCGGAATCAACGCGGGTATCGTGAAAGATGTTACGGCAAACCTGGTAAAACATTCTCCGGAAGTGATCATTATTGTTGTTTCTAATCCAATGGATACAATGGCTTACCTGGTGCACAAAACTTCAGGTCTTCCTAAGCACAAGATTATCGGAATGGGTGGAGCATTGGATTCTGC
>NZ_JASLCN010000479.1 GCF_030151805.1 Fluviicola sp. | reverse complement strand
TCGAAACGCAGCTTCAACAAACTGGAATTCGCCCACAAACGGGAGAAAGCTGGGGTTTGATAATAAGCTGTCCAACCTCCAACACTTGGCGCACGCAGGTATTCCATTCCCATTACCTGTGCGAAGTAGTACAGGTTCAGGTAAATTTCGTAATTCACAGGAACTGTATAATTGGGGGTTGAACCTGAAGCATTCAGCATCGAAAACAAGATTTCCAGCGGATTCTTGATGATCGCACCACGCAGTGAAATGTCGTAGAAGTGCTGACTTTTCAATAATTGGTCAATCACCGGAAGCACTTCAAAATTGTTTGAGGTCAATGTGGCAGCCATATCAGAGATCACGGTACTCTCCACGCTTGCAGTTAAATCGTAATTTACAAACCAGCGGTAAATCTTACGACACAGGTATTTCGCCATGTCCGGCTGACTGAAGATAATATCAATGTAATTACTGTACTCCATGTTTCCGGCATCGGGCACAACTGCCGAACCAAAATGAGCGCTTAATGTTTTACCCGACGTATCATGCAGCACCGGATAGAACACATTCGACGGCTGTGATGCCGTGGAACTATATAAATCCAACACCGTCCATCCTGTCAGGATTTTTGCTCCCGCAGCAACATCTGCTTCCGTGTAATTGGAATAATCACCGGGACCAACCTGTGTTCCTTTTCCGACCGTAAACAACTCCAGCAATTCGCGGGCATAATTTTCATTCGGTGAATACAGGTTGTTTGTAGCACCATTGAGGAAAAGCAGCATCATCGGATCGGTTGTCATGTCCTTCACCAGCTGCTTGAAATTCCCCAAACAATTCAGGCGGTATTTTTCATGCATTCCGTAAACGGCTTTTGCTTCGTTGGTTCCATCCACACCAAAGTGATTTCCCCAGAACAAACACATTTTCTCCTGAATACTTACGTGCGGCTGATTGATTCGCTGTATGAACCAGGCTCCAAGGGAATAAAGCCGGGCGTTATTTGTAGGTCCGGGATTACTTGCAGGATATACATCATTCACCCAGGTAGCACCAACCGGTGTAACTGCTTCATCGGCATGAAATGCCAGCGGGGGCGAAACACTCGGCAAAGTCAGCAATTGAGCAACAGTTGCGTTCATTCCATTGCTTACAGCCTGTGTGATCTGAGTTAGCGTAGGACCAAACATGGTTCTTCTCAATAAATGCGCTGCTTCAGCTTTTGTCCATACTCCGGTATAAGGAGTTAAACTCAATGAAATGGGCTCCTGTACGTTTTCTTCAGGAATCATAATAGTACGTTTTAGCTGGAGGAATTTAGATAAATTATTTGAATTCGGGAAACGGAATGTGTAATCGCAGGTAACGGTTGAATTTATAGCGGTGTCTGAGCAACATTCCGGTTAAAAAATCACGGGGAAACCCACTCACACCAAGGGCTGTTCGCAACCGATGATGCTATTTCTAACGATTTTGAGTCGGATTTCACGTCAAAACCTTCCACTGATCCACAAAGGCAATGTTGCGCTTCAAACCGGAAAATTTTGTCCGCTTCACTGCACTTCCTTTGAATACCGATTGAAACGTCAATTCATCGAGATCCAGCCAATCTTCTTTGGAAAAAGACAGGATTTCCTCCTTTGCCTGAAAGTCCGTTTCGTTGTGTGGTTTTGAAAAGCGGTTCCACGGGCACACATCCTGGCAGATATCACAACCGTAAACCCAGTTGTTCATATTGCCGCGAAACAATTCAGGCAGATCCGCATCTCTCAATTCAATGGTCGCGTAGGAAATACATTTCGAGCCATTGACAATGTAAGGAGCTTCAATTGCATCCGTCGGGCATGCATCAATGCAACGCGTACAGGAACCGCAGTAATCTTTAATCGGTTCGTCAGGTTCCAGTTCCAGATCACAGATAATTTCCGCCAAAAAGAAAAACGAACCTGCTTTGGGCTGAATCAGGTTTCCGTTTTTTCCCAACCAGCCTACTCCGCTTCTTTCGGCCCAGGTTTTTTCGAGAATCGGTGCGCTGTCTACGAAAACTCTTCCTTCGATATCTCCGATTTCATGTTGAAGTTCGGAAACCAATAATCTCAATTTAGCTTTCACCACATCGTGGTAATCCTTTCCGTAGGCGTATTTGGAAATTTGGAAGGTATCTTTTCGCTGGGTGGAATCCGGGAAATAATTGTATGCCAATGAAATGACTGTTTTTGCGCCGGGAACCAATTTCCGGGGGTCCAAACGCAGGTCAAAATGATTTTCCATGTAGGACATTTTCCCTTGTTTTTCTGCTTTCAGCCAATTAACCAGTCGCGGTTCTTCGGAAGCCAGAAAATCTGCTTTGGAAAATCCAACTGAAAGAAAGCCGATGTTTTCAGCTTTTGTACGAATCAGTTGTTTGATCTGGTCCTTCTGCATGTTTTAAAACAAATCCTCTTATTGGAAACGGTATTGTAAAATTAGTCATACCGATTGAGTTTTAAAAACTGCAACATCCGATTTACGTTGATCGGGTCTCTTTATCGGGATATTCCTTTCAACGAATTAAATCATTGACACTAAATTGTTTCTGTATATTTACTGAACACTTTGCCTGATTAAGTGTAGTTATCCCAAACAAAAAAAATTACATATGAAAAAACTCGCTTTATTCATGCTTCCATTATTCGGTGCATTCTCTTTATTGGCTCAAAAGTCCGAATACACTTACGTGGATGGGCTTTTAACCATCGATGGTGTTGAAGCAGCAAAAATTACCAAGATCAAAGATACTGAAAATCTGGGGCTTACCAGTACGTTTGAAGTTAGTTCCATGAGTGGAGAGAAACTCATCATCGCTGCATACGCCGGTGAATTTGAACAAGATCCCAACAACAATATGGATCATTTTTACCGGATTACTTTTTTAACAGCTAATCAGATCGGTATTTTCACGGTGTCCAAAATGGGAACTGAAAAGTCCTTTGCCAAACTTCTGGGGAAAAGCGGCATTTTCGCCGATGGTGGTCTGGACGAGAAAAAAGTGCAGGAATTCATTGCTAAAAAAGGAAAAGCTCCGAAAATTGCGATGGATTACACCACGGTGGGACGTAACAAAAGCTGGCCTATTAACCTGAAAGAGGACAAAAACATCGAGCAAGATTCTAAAATTATCGGAAGCTTTAAAGATGTCAGTGTTAAAAGTACGGGTAACGACACGTATGAATTCAGATTGCCTTCAGGTGTGGTGATTGCGAAAGCAACATTTACAGGGGGCAATAATGCGCAAAATTGTGAGATGCATACCATGAAAGACAATTCAAAGCGTGTGGTCCCAATCGCGTCTGCTGACAATGTAAAATTCAGTGCTTCTGCTATTGACCGCAATCAACTGGTATTGGAACGGATTGTAAAATGGCTGGTCGCTAATCAATATTTATAGAAGATTTTCATTTAGTTCACTAAAAAAGGTCGGGGTAAACTCCGACCTTTTGATTTTTATTGATTTAAACACTTCCTAAAATATAAGTACCGAAACAAGAAGACACCAACGTCAAATAACGTATACGTTATTCTCCCGCAGAGGACGCAGATGATCAAAAACTCTTCATCGCTCTGCTCCGCGGTCATTTGTTCAATCAGTAGGAAATTTAAAATATCATCTGAATTCTCGCACAGGATTTATCTAAAATAATCCACCTTGCTGCCACCCCATTTCGAAGCCTAAATGCTTAAACGCTTTTTCAGTTGCTTTCCGACCGCGCGGAGTCCGCATCAAAAATCCTTCCTGGATTAAAAACGGTTCATACACTTCTTCCAAAGTACCGGCATTCTCCCCGATCGCCGTAGCGATGGTTGTTAAGCCTACAGGTCCGCCTTTAAACTTATCGATGATTGCTTTCAAAATGCGGTTATCCATTTCGTCTAATCCGTATTTATCGACATTCAATGCATCGAGCGCGTGTTGTGTGATCGCCAGGGTAATGGTTCCGTCTCCTTTTACCTGGGCAAAATCGCGGACTCTTCTCAAAATGGAGTTTGCAATCCGGGGAGTTCCCCTGCTTCTGCGCGAGATTTCGTAGGATGCCTGTTCCTGAATCGGAATGTCCAATAACTCGGCAGAGCGTTCGATAATTGATGCCAGGGTTTCAATGTTATAATATTCCAACCTTGAATTAATCCCGAAACGGGCTCTCAGAGGCGCTGTAAGCAATCCTGAGCGCGTTGTAGCACCAATCAGGGTGAATGGATTCAAACTGATCTGAACCGTGCGTGCATTGGCTCCTGAATCAATTAAAATGTCGATGCAGTAATCTTCCATCGCGGAGTAGAGATATTCTTCCACAACCGGACTCAAACGATGAATCTCATCAATGAAAAGCACATCTCCTTTGCTTAGATTGGTTAAAAGTCCGGCAAGATCTCCCGGTTTATCCAAAACAGGGCCACTCGTTACTTTAAAACCAACATTCAATTCATTGGCGATGATATTGGCAAGAGTTGTCTTTCCAAGTCCCGGAGGGCCATGAAGCAACACATGATCCAAAGGCTCATTCCGCTGAACTGCCGCTTTGACAAAGATCTCCAGGTTTTCAACAACCTGTGGCTGCCCCGCGAAATCGTTCAATAATTTCGGGCGCAATACTTTATCATATTCCTTTTCAGGATTAGAGACTTCTGATCTGTAATCGAACGATTCTTCTTCCATATACCAAATACAAAAATACAAAATAAGCAGTCACCTTTGTGAACCACATAGGTACATAAGGCACATAGATGATATATTGTCAATTTTTATTATATTAAATATACAAACCATTATTCCAATCATTATGACAAAATCTTACTTGAATCAACTGACTTATGATATCATTGGTGCTGCCATAGAAGTACACCATCAATTGGGACCGGGTTTACTGGAAAGCATTTATCACGAATGTATGAAAATTGAGTTGGCAAATCGAAATATTCCTTTTAGGACCGAAATGGTAGTTCCAGTTGTTTATGATCAACAAAGGTTAGAAACAGTATTACGTTGTGATTTATATGTGGCAGATTCCGTTGTTGTAGAATTGAAAGCTGCAAAATCTATTGAACCAATATTTGAAGCTCAGTTATTAACCTATATGAAACTGTTAGACTCACCCAAAGGGGTTCTCATCAATTTTAATTGTACAAATATTTTCCGTGAAGGACAGAAGACACTCGTTAATTCACTATATCGGGAACTGCAAGAATAAAAACTATGTGTCCTATGTACCTATGTGGTAAAAACAAAAATCCCCACTCGTTGCCGAATGAGGATTTCCAATTTCATCTATCAGAGATTTAATGATCTCCTTCTTCTCCTGCTGCCAAAGGAACAATTTGCGGAATGAAGTCTTCCTCAGCGCCTGGCTTAGAGTAATCATACGGCCAACGGTGAACTTCAGGAATTGCACCAGGCCAGTTTCCGTGAACATGCTCAACAGGAGTTGTCCACTCTAATGTATTCGATCTCCAAGGGTTTTGAACCGCTTTCGGACCACGATAAATACTGTAGAAGAAGTTGAACAAGAAAATCAACTGTCCGAATGCTGCAATGATTGCAAACACCGTGATAATCACGTTCAAATCCATAATCATATCATGTGTCGGCGAATCGTATTCTCCAACTACTGAGTAATCGTAATAACGTCTTGGTGCTCCGGCCAACCCAACGAAGTGCATCGGGAAGAATACTCCGTAAGCTCCAACGATAGTCACCCAGAAGTGAGCGTATCCCAAACGTGTGTTCAACATACGACCGTACATTTTAGGGAACCAGTGGTAAACTCCGGCAAACATTCCGAATACTGCTGACATACCCATTACAATGTGGAAGTGGGCAACAACGAAGTATGTATCGTGAACTGCGATATCCAACGCTGAATCCGCCAGGATAATACCTGTTACACCACCTGTGATGAACGTAGAAACCAATCCTACTGAGAACAACATGGCAGGCGTGTAGATGTTAGATCCTCTCCAGATTGTTGTAATGTAGTTAAATACTTTTACAGCTGAAGGAATTGCAATCAACAAGGTTGTAAATACGAATACGGAACCAATGAACGGATTCATTCCTGTCACGAACATGTGGTGACCCCAAACGATAAACGATAAGAAACCGATTGCAAGGATAGAACCAATCATCGCACGGTAACCGAAGATCGGCTTACGCGAGTTGGTCGAAATGACTTCGGAGGTCAGACCCAAAGCAGGCAACAATACGATGTATACCTCCGGGTGACCTAAGAACCAGAATAAATGTTGGTACAACAATGGAGAACCACCGTGATTTTCTAACATTTCAGATCCAACAATGATATCAGAAAGGTAGAATGACGTTCCAGCCAAACGGTCCATCATCAACAACAAGGCTGCAGACAATAATACCGGGAAAGAAAGTACCCCTAAGATTGCAGTAATGAAGAACGCCCAAATGGTCAATGGCATACGTGTCATCTTCATTCCCTTTGTACGCAAGTTAAAGATCGTAACGATATAATTCAATGAACCCAACAAAGAAGATGCGATGAAGATCGTCATTGAGATCAACCACATAGTCATCCCTAATCCTGAACCTTCAATAGCTTGCGGCAACGCAGACAACGGAGGATAAACTGTCCATCCTGAAGATGCCGGCCCTGTTTCAATGAACAAAGAACACAACATGATCAACGATGAGATCAGGAACATCCAGTATGACAACATGTTCAACAAACCAGAAGCCATATCACGTGCACCAATTTGCAACGGAATAAGTAAGTTTGAGAAAGTTCCGGATAATCCACCTGTTAATAAGAAGAATACCATGATTGTACCGTGAATTGTTACCAATCCTAAATACATACTCTCTTTCATTACTCCTCCCGGAGCCCATGTTTCACCTAAGAAAAATGACAAGAAGTCGGAAGGTTCACCAGGCCAGGCCAATTGAATACGGAATAAGATAGACAATAACATTGCCACCACTCCCATAAATACAGCAGTCAAAAGGAACTGCTTTCCAATCATTTTATGGTCCTGACTAAAAATGTATTTAGAAATAAAACCTTCGTCATGGTGTTGATGTCCATGAGCGTCGTGATGTGCGTGTGCTTCGTGAGCTGCCATGATTTTATTTATTATGCTGTTTTTAACTTAATTAACTAATTATAATACTGGAGCTGGAATTGTATCAGCTGCTACTCCTGTTGAATCAGCCGGAGCTGCCGCTTTTGGTTTTCCAACCGGATAAACATTTTTAAATGTCTTACACAAATCAGCTGCTTTCGGATCCAATTTGGAAACTTTCGCATACCACTTCTTGTAAGCCGGCTTATCCAATACCACAACCATCAACTTCATTTTGTAATGTGACGAACCACAGATTTTGTTACACATCAATACGTAGTTGAACTTTGGATTGTTCATTTTACCGCGCATCTCTTCAGTTGTGATAGAAGGTGTAAACTTGAATCTTGTTGTTTGCCCCGGAACCGTATTCATTTGAGCACGGAAGTGAGGGAAGAATGCAGAGTGAATCACATCTTTCGAACGGAAGTTGAATTCGTAATCCTGATCTTTACATAAGTACAAGGTATCACTTGCATTGAAAACGATATCATCCATCGCACGTGCATCCAAAGCACTGTTGTGACGCGCTTTCAATTGGTATAGCATACGAACCAAACGCTCTTTCGCTCCTAAATCTTTCACCATCAAAGCATGGTCTTCCGGAGCAAACATCAATTTCGGGTCGTTCAATTTCATTTCCAACGCACGGATTCCAGTTGAACTGTTTTCCATACTGTCGATAGCATCCTGAATGGTTTTTGTGGTCAACAAAGCCAATGGGTTATTCTCATTTGTCAATTTGTAATCAAAATAAC
>NZ_JASLCN010000474.1 GCF_030151805.1 Fluviicola sp. | reverse complement strand
ATGCGATTGCCCAACGTGGCGATTTGGCCGTAAAGCCCAGATCAGCCTGTTGATCATAATTGTTTACTTTGATAACGATTCCATCAATATCGAAAGGCAGATTGTAACGCTCTTTGTCCCAATAATGAATGAATTCCATGATTCCTTCAATCGAGGAGGTCTTCAAAATGTATTTATTCTTTTCCTGGGGTGTTTTGAAACCCCATTCGTGTGCTTTCTGAACACTTTCAAAGTGAGATTCCATCAACAGATCATCGCCGTAAACTCCGTATAAATAACAATCCAACCCCCTTTCTGCAACTACTTTCGAATCTTGTGATTTGAGCGTTCCGGATGCAGAGTTACGCGGATTGGCAAAAACGGGTTCTCCCAATTCTTCCCGCTGACGATTCATTGCTTCGAAATTTGCTTTCGGGAAGAAAATTTCACCCCGGATTTCAAAATCATCCGGAAAATCGCCTTTCAAATTCAACGGAATGGTGCGAATCGTCTTCACGTTTGCCGAAATATCTTCTCCCTGCGTTCCGTCACCGCGGGTAACTGCTCTGGAAAATTTCCCGTTCACATAGCGAATTCCGATTGCAACACCGTCGTATTTTAGTTCACAAACATATTCGATGGGGCCGGATGCCAGTTTTTTCAAGCGTTGTTCCCACTCAATGATTTCTTCTTCTGAATACGAATTGGAAAGCGAAAGCATCGGAAAACGGTGAACAACCGTTTCAAACTTTTTGGTAATATCTCCACCTACCCGTTTGGTCGGGCTCAGGTCTGAAGCAAACTCCGGAAATTGAGCTTCCAGGTCCTGAAGTTCCTTGAGCAAAAGATCAAATTCATAATCCGTTATTGTCGGATTACTTTCTACATAATAATTGTAATTATGCTGATTCAGTTCACTTGTCAGCTGTTCGATTCTTTGTTGTACTTCAATCGGATTCATACGGGAATTTTCGATTATCAAAAATAGAGAAATTTGGCTTCCTGAGCTCCTTTTCCGAAATTCTATTTTTCGTTTACCCGGCTCTTTGAATTTTGAATAATTTAATGATATTTGCAACGATTATCTTGAACTACCACATGAAGAATTGGGAATCTTGTTTTACTGTCGATGAGCATGGTCGTGCATTCAAATGTTCAAAATGTCAGACTGTTTCCAAACTTTACCTTCCCAACAAGCTGGAAATTTTTGCTTGTCCCAAATGCAAAACGATTCACAGCAAAGATCATTTTGAGAAATACTTAAAACTGCCGAATCAGAACGCCCAGTTTTTGAAATATTTCAAAATCGGTACTGTAGGCACATATGACGGGATCAAGTACACCGTGATCGGTCAAGTGAGCAAAAGAGTTGTTACAAGACCTTCAGACATGTGGGAAGAAATTGTTCTTCTAAGTGAAACCGGTGAAATTTCCTTCCTGAATTGCTCTTACGGGAATTACACCTGGGTGAAGACGCATCACAACATTCCTGCTCAGCAAATACTCACCAATATTGAGAGCACGTTTGAATTTGAAGGTCGTGATTACTCATTCATGCAAGGCTACAACTACCAGTCTAAATATTGTATCGGAGAATTTCCATACAATTTGGTAGATGTCAAAAAGATCAATTGCTCCGATTACATTGCTCCACCGCATGTCATTTCCATCGAAAAACATCCTGACGGAAAAATAGATTGTTTTCTGGGACAGCACATGACCCGGAAACAGGTTTCCATCATGTTCAATGATTACCGGATCGAATCCCAGGAAAAGGAAGGAATCGGAATAGCGCAACCCGTTTTGGGAAATGTGGATGTAGATAAATTCACCAAATTTGGTTTACTGACCATTCTGTTTATTGTTATTGCTTCAATTATCAGCGGGAATACCAGGGCAAACCGTACGTTTGTCAAATCCACCATTCATCTGCCGCTTTCCGAAGCAACCAGCAAAAATCCGGAATTCGTCAGTAACTCTTTTTACCTGGACAGCTCTGCAACAGGAAATTATCTTGAATTTTCAAGTTATGTTCACTTAAGCAATGAATGGGTTGAACTGGGCCTGACTTTAATCAATGAAGCCACGGGAGAAGAACGGGAATTCGGAGTAGTATCAGAATATTACAGCGGAGTAGATGATGGATATTCCTGGGCAGAAGGAGAAGAAACAGGAACCGTCGGTTTATCAGAAGTTCCCGGAGGAAAATACCATTTAAAAGGAACCATTTATTCTTCGGTTACTATAGATAAAACCATTTTTTTGACTGGTCGTTACGGAGGAACCGAATGGTGGAATACACTGATCCTGGTAATTCCTTTACTCGTATTAATCATCGTTCTGAATGTCCTGAAAAGGAACTACGAACAAATGAGAAGAGGAGAACGCGACAGTTTGTTTGGATTAAATGATGAATGATGCTAAATTTCTTAAAACAACATAAGTTTACTTCCATTGTTCTGGGAATGGTGATCATTCTCTACATCTGGGCACAGGCAGGAAGTTTTAAACTCCTTAAATCGGAATATGGAACCAGGTATGCACCGAATACTACTCACGGAAGCGTACATCACAAGTAAGAACAAGCACCGCTTGTGATAGAGACAAGCGTTAGGTAGTCATGGCTATAAATGAATTAAAATAAAAACGCATATGAAAGCAATTGTAGATTGGAATACCGTTTTAGCATCCTTAATTTATGCAGGTTTAGGGATTTTTGTACTGTTATTGTCATTTATCATCATCGAAAAACTGACTCCCCAAAACTTATGGAAGGAAATCTGGCAGAATAAAAACATGGCTTTGGCACTATTAGGCAGTGCTTACATGATTGCTGTAGCCATTATTATCGCCTCCGCAATTCATTGATATGCATTATCTACTCCTGTTTACCATTTTTGTTATTTCAACTTGCGGGTTGATTTATGAACTCGTTGCCGGAACGCTGGCCAGTTATCTGTTAGGAGATAGTGTTACCCAGTTTTCCACCGTCATTGGAACTTACCTGTTTGCAATGGGAATCGGCTCATTTCTTTCCAAATTCATCCGCAACAACCTCATCGAGCATTTTATCCGGATTGAAATCATTACAGGTATTATCGGAGGTTTAAGCAGTGCCGTGCTGTTTATCAGTTTCGGTTACAGCGGCTATTTCAGGATCATTCTTTACGGACTTGTTTTGTTAACCGGAGTTTTTGTCGGACTTGAAATTCCGCTGATTATGCGGATTCTGAAAAACAAGGTCGGGTTTCGGGATTTGGTGTCCAAGGTATTCACCTTCGATTACATCGGTGCGCTGATTGCTTCTATCGCATTTCCGATTGTGTTGGTTCCTTACCTGAATCTGACACGAACATCTGTTTTATTTGGTTTGTTCAATGTGGGACTGGCTCTTTACCTGATTTATTATTTCAGAAAAGAACTCAGAAGACCCAGCTTATTGTTTATTCAGGCTTCCGGAGCTGCTTTATTGCTGACATTCGCATTCGTATATGCCGGAAAAATCAACCGGATAAGTGAGACGGAAATTTACGGCGAAAGCATCATTTATGCCACCAATTCGAATTACCAGCGCATTGTTTTGACGCGTGACCGAAACGCATACAGTTTGTTTCTGAACAATCACCTGCAATTTAATTCCCGCGACGAATACCGCTATCACGAAGCATTGGTTCACCCGGTTTTATCGCACTGCAGAAAACCGAAAAACATCCTGGTTCTGGGTGGAGGAGACGGGTTTGCCGTTCGCGAAATTCTGAAATATCCGCAAGTTCAACACATTACCTTAGTGGACCTCGACCCGAAACTGGTGTCTATTTTCTCTAAAAATGAATTAATGACCAAACTCAACCACAACTCGTTGAACAATCCGAAGCTCAAAGTGATCCAGGCAGATGCTTTTGAGTGGTTGAGAAATAAGGCCAATCAAAAATACGATGCCATCATTATTGATTTCCCCGACCCTTCCAATTATTCTGTCGGGAAATTGTATACACTTTCATTTTACAAGTCGTTGCAGCGCGTGATGACCAATCGCACGCTTGCTGTTATGCAAAGTACTTCACCTCTTTACGCAAAAGAATCTTTCTGGTGTATCAACAGCACGATCGAAGCATCATATCTGCAAACGCTTCCTTATCACACGTATGTTCCGTCATTCGGAGAATGGGGCTACATTCTTTTTGGTTACGATCTGAACAACATGAAAACCTACCCGCTTCCGAAGGAATTGAAGTATTATTCCAATGAAGAATTCAAAGCGATGAAATTTTTCCCTGCGGATATGCGCGTTTCTCAAAAAGTCGTCAACCGGTTGGATAATCAGGCTTTGATTCCTTTGTTTGAAAAAGAATGGGATTCTTTATTTGATTAAGATGGAAAGAAGAACCTTCGTCAGATATATCGGAACCCTGGGAACCGTTGCGCTATTGATGCCGGATTTACTGGCTTGCAGCAATTCCAGGAAGAAAATTGTTACGAATAAACTTGGCGCTCCGCTGGAAAGAGGTCATTTGCTGCGTGGAAATTTCGATTTTGCGGCTAATTACCCTGTTGAGCAGCTTCATATTCCGGTTCTCATTGTTGGCGGAGGAATCAGCGGACTTGCAAGCGGTTACCACCTGTCCAAAAATGGGCATCCCGATTTTTTGCTCTTTGAATTGGGAGAACAAACCGGTGGAAATTCGGGTTTCGGTTCAAATAATTATTCCAAATATCCTCT
>NZ_JASLCN010000462.1 GCF_030151805.1 Fluviicola sp. | reverse complement strand
TCCAAAAAGTACAGCTCAGATGTCATCATGATCCCGAACATCTTCTACATGGACAACCGGAAGAGCGACCCGATGGAAATTGCCAGACCTGTTTTGGCAACCTGGTATGTTCCGCCAATGGCTTTGATTATGATGACCGGTAAATTATTGGATTCTCAAAAAACACTGATCAATTTTATCGGAGTGGATCTGAAAAATGGTCATGCAGATTTCTCTAAGCTTTACCAGATCAATGGAAGACCTTCAAAAATACTGTTAGGTTCCAAGTATTATGAAATTTTCAAATCAACTAATTAAGACCTCATGTTAAAATCTATATCTTTTTTATTCGTACTATCCTTCATCAGTTTTTCAGCAGTATTCGGGCAAACAAAGACCTCCACCTCTGCAAAGAAAAAGAATTCCGAAATTGGTTTTTACGGAAAACGTTTCGTCATGCAGCTTGGTGCAGGTATTCATCATAACAGCCTTCTGAAATTGGCCAGTTATCCTGAACGCCAGTTAAGAACAGATTCTTATTATGCCGCTTACAAAACGCAAATCAATAGCGATCAGTTCAATTACAGCGTTTACGGAAACCTGGGAATTGTATTAAAGGAAAGAACCACTTTTTCGGTAGATTTCAATTACTATTTCGGGAATATCTTCATGAAGAATATCGGAGGTAAAAACGGATACGATCAATTCGGAAATTACTTCTACACTCCCGGGTACGATGCCCGCGTGAAATACACCACATTCAGGATCATGCCGCGTATTGAAATTGCATCCAAAGGATCAAATGCTCCTGTCGGATTGGTTCATGTATTGGGAATGGGTATTGAGTTATCGAAACTAAAATCAGGTAATTACAAATCCATTTCAGCAATGGAAAACAATTTTGGTTCCTATGATTCTTTGCTGATCAGTGACCGGAATTTAAAAATGACGGATGAAACAACATTTAACCTGACAGTGATGTATGGTTTGGAATACCGCCTGCCGATTTCCAAAAACCTTGCATGGAACTTCGGAGGCTATGTTCACATCAATTTCCCGATTCAGCTGCTTATTAACGAAGATCCTTTTGATCTTGGAAGCAGTTACAACGGCTCATATTATGGAAACACGGATTACGAGGCAGAACAAAAACTTCAATTGTCGAAATACCGCTTTCAAAACCTGTTCAGTGTAAGAACCGGTTTGGTGATTATGCTTTAGGTGGAATTCAATTTTCAACAAAACATGCACACTTATGTTATAAAACCGAATGATTTTCCAACCTTTTGTGAGAAACTACATTTAAATGCTAAACAATGCTTACCGTTCAAATAAAAATGGTAACGATATAGGCACAAATCAATAAATTTGAAAAAAAAATAAACTATGAAATTAAATTTACTCTTAGCTACAAGCTTAATTACAGGAGCTGCATTCGGTCAGTTCAACCAAACAAATGAACCGGCAATCGGTGCAAGTAAAAACTTGTTTGTTGTGGATTCAAACGCTTCTAATTTATCTTCTATTGTAGGAACAGGTGTTACCTGGGATTACTCCGGGGTTTCGGGGTACGGAGCTGCAGCAACTAAAACAATTGCAGTAGTTACCCCTCCAAATTCAGACTTTACTGGTGCTGCAAAAGCAATTCAAATTCCTAACTTTATCACTACTTACTTCTCATCTACAGCTACAGAGCGCGTTTCTCAAGGATTCAGCTTTGAAGACCCATCTGCAGGAACAATTGATTTGATCCTTGATGGAAATACAGAGATTTTGATGAACTATCCTTTTGCGGTAACAAACACTTTAACAGATGCTTTCTCAGGAAATGCTCATACTTCTCTTATACCTACTCCGATCCCAACAACAGGAAATATTACTGCAAGTGTTGATGGTTCCGGAACATTAAAATTGAGCAGCTCCGTTACATTAAATAACGTTCTTCGTTATAAAATCGTTGAAAATGCAACTGCAAATGCTGGTCTTCTAACAGTACAAATCAACAGAACTCAATACGAATACTATGATTTAGCAAACTCAAGCTTACCTGTATTCGTTCATGCACAATTGACTATTGACATGGGAGGTCCAACAACACGAAACCTTGTAATGAGCAGCGTTTTGCCAGCTGGAACAGTAGGTTTAAATGAATTGAACACAAAAGAATTCGGTTTATACCCGAACCCTGCAAACGAGTCAGTTACTCTTACAGGTTTGTCAGGAAACGAAACAATCTCTATTGTTGATTTAGCTGGAAAAACAGTATTGTCTACTGAAAATACTGGTGCTACTCAAACAATGAATGTATCCGATATTCAAGCTGGAATCTACAACGTAGTTGTTATTTCTAACGGAAGCAAGACGACTAAAAAGTTGACTATCAACTAAGAAAAAATAAACACCCTTTTTGAAACAGCCCCGGAAATTTCCGGGGCTGTTTTTTTTATCACAGAATACTACTCATTTCCGGTTTTTTCACTAAATTGCCCAGCAATCTTCGGAACAACAAATTACTACAAATAAGGTATTCTCCAATCCGGATTTAATCCGAATCTTTATACCTGCTACATGAAAACTAACAATGAGGCCTTTTTTCCTTCTTATTACTACTTATCTTTTATTGAATGTTCATTTATTTGCTCAATGTACCGCTGATGCAGGTTCAGATGTATTGATTTGTTCAGGATCAACCGTTCAACTGGGCGGAACCCCCGCAGGAACAGGAGCCGGAACCTTATCTTATTCCTGGTCACCGGCAACAGGACTTTCCTGCACGAATTGCCCGAACCCAACACTTACAGCTACCAATAATGAAACGTATACGCTTACTGTCAGTTCATCCTTAGGTTGTACGGATATCAGCACCGTGGATGTAACCGTTGCTCCTCCCCCAAACGCTTCATTTTCTTTTACAGGAAACAACAATTGTTCAAATCTTCCGGTTCAATTTACCAATACCTCATCCGGATCGGGCTTGAGTTATTCCTGGAACTTCGGAGATCCTGCTTCAGGATCGCAAAATACCAGCAGTCAGTCGAATCCTACTCATTTATACCATGCAACCGGCACCGGAGTTCAAAATTATGTCGTCACATTGGTTGTAACCAATTCAAACGGTTGTACGGCAAGTTTCAATCAAACGGTAACTATCAATGCACTTCCCGTACCGACTTTGGTGGATCCTGTAGCTGAAATGCGGAATTGCGACGGATCTAATTTCGGAATGACGGTTTTCGATGCATCGGCAACCAACCAGGTTTCATCTTATGTCATTCAATGGGGAGACGGTTCACCTGATTTCAGTTCGACTACTTTTCCGGGAGGAGGAGTTTCCCACACGTACAATACAGCAGCGATCTTCGAGTTAAACTACATCCTTATCGGAAATAACGGTTGTGCCGACACCACCACCTATAATATCGCCAATATTACAAACCCGTCTATCGGAGCGGCAAACCCCGGAGCAACAACGGGTTGCGGACCAATCACACTTTGTTTCCCGCTCAGTAATTATGCTTCCAATCACAGCACTACTTTTTATGTGGTGGATTACGGAGACGGTTCTCCCAAAGATACCTTGCCTCACCCGCCACCCGCTACGATTTGTCACACTTATTCAAGCTCATCCTGCGGGCAAAGCGGAAACCAATTTGTGTTTCGCATTAAAGCAATCAATTTGTGCGATAGCAGTGAAGCTTCTATTTCGCCAATTCGCGTCTATACGGGGCCGCAATCAAATTTCAATGTAACCAGCGTGAACAATTGTGTCGGATCGAATGTCATATTTCAGAATTCCACACAAGTTGGATTTAACAGTTCCTGCAGTTCCAGCACCTTGTTCCAATGGAATTTCGGGGATGGGCAAACATTGACCACCACTACTCCCACCAACCCGGGTCATGTTTATACCAGTCCGGGAACGTATACGGTTACTCTCACAACAACCAACAGCTGTAATGTCAATACCATTACGAGAACTGTTTGCATCGAAAGTCCACCGGTTCCTTCTTTCACCTTGAATCCGGGCTCTGCCTGTATTCCGTTCACGACTCAGATTACTGACGCTTCCAATTTAGCGAATACTTGTAATGTGACCAGAACCTGGTCGGTTCTTTTCAACGGAAGCCCTTGTTTGCCATCTTCGGGTACTTTTTCGTTTGTAGGCGGAACCAATGCTTCCTCAGTGAATCCTCAAATTCAGTTTACACAACCGGGAAATTATACCGTGCGTTTGACTTTGACGAATTCCTGTGGTTCTTTCATCGCGAATCAACCGATTGTGGCACAGTCACCTCCACGGGTTACGATCAACACAATCCCAAGTGTGTGTGCCGGAGCAAACGTAAGCCCAACAGCAGTTGTGAATGATTGTTTGGAACCTTCAGACGCTTATTTATGGACATTTACCGGGGGAACTCCTTCCAATGCTACAACCTTGATTCCAGGTTCGGTATCTTTTCCAACAGCCGGAACTTTCCCCGTTTCATTAGCCGTCACAAACGCATGCGGAACAACAACTGCCAATGCATCAGTTGTTATCAAGCCCATTCCTCCTGCGCTCAATCCGCAGGTAAACAGCCCGATTTGTGCCGGAAGCACTGCCAATTTCACGTCTAATGCTTCTGCATCGACTACTTATTCGTGGTCAGGACCAAACTCATTTACAAGCAATCAGCAAAACTTTAATTTAACGAATGTTACAGCGTCCCAAGCCGGGACGTATACCGTTTTCGGAACGATGAACGGATGTCCCGGCCCAAGCGCGTCTGTTACCTTAGTCGTCAATCCGATTCCGGTTATTACTGTGACACCGCCAAGCGCAACGATTTGCCGCGGTGATTCCGTTTCGCTTACAGCTTCCGGAGCGAGTACCTATACCTGGAGTCCGGCAACCGGATTATCTGCAACAAACACAGCAACGGTAAATGCTAGTCCCGCAGCGAATCAAACCTATACAATCACAGGATCTAACGGAACCTGTTCCGGCACCAGAACGGTTACAGTAACAGTGAATCCTTTACCGGTTGTCAATGCAGGGCCGAATGTGACACTTTGTAATCAACCCATTCCTTTTACTTTGACTCCAAGTCCTGCGGGTGGAACCTGGACAGGAACAAATGTTACTTCCACAGGGGTTTTCACTCCAAACGGAATCGGTTCATTCAATCTGGTTTATTCGTTTACCAACGGAAACGGATGTACGAACAGAGATACACTTGTTGTGACAGTTGTAGATCCAACTCCTGCTTCTGCAGGTGCTGATTCCTCACGTTGTTTCGGTTCTCCTGCAATCACCCTGGTCGGCTCACCTGTTGGCGGAACATGGTCAGGAACCGGAATTACTTCCGCAGGAGTTTTTACACCGAATGTTGTCGGAACGCATTCATTGGTTTACACCTTCGGAACAGGAACCTGTTTGTCGCGTGATACGATGCGCATGACTGTAAACCCACTACCGGTTGTTGACGCAGGTCCTAATTTTTCGCTCTGTATGGATGCCGGAATTCAAAATCTTTCCGGAACTCCTTCCGGCGGTACATGGACAGGAACCGGAATCATAAATCCAATCGGGACTTTTGATCCGGCTGTTGCAAGCACAGGAAACAAAACATTGACCTATTCTTTTACCAATGCCAATGGCTGTTCAGCTTCCGATAACCTGGTTGTTACGGTAAATCCTTTACCAATTGTGAACGCCGGGCCGGATACAACGGCGTGCGATCAGCCTAATCCGTTTACTTTGAGCCGGTCTCCGGCAGGAGGAACCTGGTCAGGAACAAATGTCAGTCCGGCAGGAGTTTTTACTCCGAACGGAACAGGAACCTTCACTTTAACATATACATTTACCAACGCAAACGGATGTACAAACAGCGACACGCGAATTGTAACAATCATCAGCCCTACACAACCGGATGCAGGACCAAATTTCGCCGTTTGTATTGATGCTCCGAATGTAACTTTAAGTCCAACACCAACAGGAGGAACATGGACTGGCTCATATGTCACTCCGGGAGGAATTTTCAATCCGACCATTGCCGGAAGTTTCAACCTGGTTTATACTTTAGGATCCGGAACTTGTTTATTGAGAGATACGGTTGTTGCTTTGGTCAATCCTTTGCCCGTTGTGAATGCCGGAGCTGATTTCAGCGTATGTATTGACGCCGGAGTACAAATTTTGACTGGAACTCCAGGCGGAGGAACCTGGTCTGGGACAGGAATCACGAATCCAACCGGAGAGTTCACTCCTTCCGGCGCCGGAGCCGGTGTACATAATCTTACGTATACTTTCACCGATGGAAACAGTTGCACGAGTTCCGATATCTTGTCCGTTACAGTCAATCCGCTTCCTCTTGTGAATGCAGGAGCAGATACTACTTTGTGTAATCAACCATTCCCGGTTCAATTTACCGGAACTCCAAACGGAGGAACATGGTCGGGAACAGGAATTACGCCTTCGGGTCAATTTACTCCAAATACAATCGGGGCGTTTACCTTAACCTATTCATTTACCAATGCAAACGGTTGTACGAATTCCGACAACCGTATCGTAACCGTGGTAAATCCGGCATTGGCAAATGCAGGTCCGGATATAGCAATTTGTATCGACGTTCCGAGCGTACAACTAAACGGTACGCCTGTAAGCGGAACCTGGACCGGTCTTCATGTTACTTCCGGCGGATTATTCACTCCATCCGTTCCGGGAACATTTCCTTTGGTTATTTCAAACGGAGCAGGAAACTGTCTGACACGTGATACGATGTTATTTACCGTTCATGCCCTGCCTGTTGTAACCGTTGGAACAGATATGGAATTTTGTCCGAGTGATGATCCTGTCAATTTCACAGGAACACCTGCCAACGGAATCTGGAGCGGAAACGGGATTACCAATTCAAATGCAGGAACTTTTGATCCTGAAATGGCTCCTTTGGGAACAAATACAATTGTTTACACATTTACTGACCCGGTAACAACTTGTGTGAACCGGGATACTTTACTGGCGATCGTTCACCCAATGCCGGTTGCAGCATTTTCATTCAATCCAATCACTTGCGTTGGAACATCGGAAACATTCACAAACAACAGTCAGCTGGCTGTTCAATTTGACTGGGATTTTGATGACGGAACCAGTTCAAACGTCTCAGCTCCTTCTCATGCTTATAGCGCAATTGGTTTCTACGACGTGGAATTGATCGTTACTTCCACATTCGGTTGTTTGGACACCTTAGTACAAGCAATGGAGGTGCGCGAAGCTCCGAATGCTTTGTTCAGCTTGACTCCTGATTCGGCCTGTGGTCCGATGCCCGTATCTTTCTCCGATTTGTCTACCGGACAAAGTTTAACGTACAACTGGAATTACGGAAACGGACAAAGCAGCACGAATGCAACTCCTGTTTCACAAACTTATCAGGCTGGAAATATTGCCGACACCAGCTATACCATTACATTGAGTCTGACAAATTTCTGCGGAAGTGATAGTCATTCGGAACAAATTACGGTGATGCCTTCGCCAACGGCTGTTTTCGGAACATTGACCAATATTGGCTGTACTCCGTTGATTCTCGATCTGGTGAACAACAGTTACGGATTACCCGATGCCTACGAATGGAATTTCGGAGACGGTTCAACGTCAAACACATCAAATCCGACACTTCAGCATACCTTCTTTACGGGAACGGAAGACACCACTTACACCATTCAACTCATTGTGAGTAATGAATGTGGTTCTGACACGATTCAGCACCAGATAACGGTACTTCCACCACAGGTAAATGCGTTTTTCAATATCGACAACCCGAATGGTTGTGTGCCACATACAATCAATCTGACTCAGTTTTCGCAAGGAGCAAGTTTCTCTTCCTGGGATTTCGGAGACGGGAATCTTTCAAGCGTTTACAATCCTTCACACACTTTTACAGCTCCCGGAACGTATGTCGTGTCTCTTTTTGCAGCAGGTTGCGGATTTGATACGACCACAACGATTGTAACGGTTCACCCTTTACCACAGATCAATTTTAGTGCTTTCGACTCTGTTTGTGTGAACCAGGTAGTTGCATTTACGAATCTGAGTACGGGAATCGCTTCCGTCAACTGGGATTTCGGAGACGGAACCACTTCTTCCCTGACGAATCCTTCACACAGTTATTCCAGCCCGGGAATTTACACAGTGACTTTATCCGGAATCAGTCAAACGTATGGTTGCAGCACGCAAATGAGTAAAACAATCAAAGTGAATCCGGGACCAAATTCACAATTCACGCTCGGACCGAATGCCGGTTGTGTGGAATTAACTGTTCAGATGAATAATACCAGCACGGGAATTGTGAGTCATGCGTGGAATTTTGGCGACGGGAATTCTTCGATTCAGAATAATCCGAGTCATACTTACACCAATTCAGGTGCTTATGCCGTGCAATTAGTTGTTGTCGACAATATCGGTTGTACAGATACAGCCACACAAGTTGTCACGGTTCACCCGTTGCCAACGGTTGATTTCAGCTTTACTCCTGTTGATCCGTGTGTTCAGCCTACTGTGATCAATTTCACCAATAACAGCAGCAATGCAGTTGGCTACGCCTGGAACTTCGGAAACGGCCTTGCTTCAACATTGACCAATCCCACTTCCACGTATCAGCAGGTTGGAAATTACACCGTTACGTTAGTCGGAACTTCTATCCATGGTTGTATCGACAGCATTCAGAAAACGGTTTCTTCTTACCAGATGCCAAGTGCTTCGTTCGGATTACCGACCGATTCGATCTGTATGGGAAATGAAATTGAGTTACAGGCCACTTCGCTTTCTGCAGATTCTGTTTCTTGGTATTTGGGCAACGGAACGGTTCTGACGGGAAATACCATCCATTACAGTTATCCGGCAAGCGGAACCTATCACATCGTTTTGGTTGCTTACGGAGATGGTGGTTGTAACGACACGGTAACAGCCGGCTCTTCAATTACGATTTTACCTCAGCCAACTGCAAACTTCGATTATGAAAATCCGGAACCGTTGGACGGAACCGTTGTCTTTAACAACCTAAGCAGCCTGGCAGATGCCTATCACTGGGATTTCGGAAACGGAAATCAATCAACGGAAGAAAACCCGACTCAAGTGTATGAAGGTGATGGTGACTATGTCATTACACTCATTGCAAATACCAACTACGGCTGTTCCGACACAATTGTAAAACGAATCACGGTCGATTTCTTCTTCGGCTTACACATTCCGAATGCCATGAGCCCGGGACACAGCGATTTTGAAGTCGCCAATTTTATCCCGAAAGGAGTTGGCTTGAAAACGTTTGAATTATTGATTTATGATGATTGGGGAAATCTGATCTGGTCGACCGATGCGCTGGATGAAAACGGAAGACCAACCGAACACTGGGACGGAACTTACCGTGGTGTTCCGGTGCAACAGGACGCATATGTGTGGAAAGCGACGGCGACTTTCCGAAATGAACAAATCTGGGAAGGGAAAGCATATCCGAAAGGAAGAATCAAACGATCCGGAACCGTAACCGTAATCCGATAACCAATGAGAACAGGACTTTTACTTCTATTACTTGCTCTTGTAAGAACCGGATTGGCCCAAGATCCGAATTTTTCGCAATTCTACAATAATCCGGTTTACTACAACCCTTCCATGACGGCTATTAACAACGGAATCGCCATTCGTTTGAATGCCCGTTCGCTTTGGGGACCAATTCCCGGAAGATTCAATACGTATTCGTTTTCTGCCGAAGCGCAAACCATGTACAAAATGGGGCTCGGCATCATGGCTTATTCGGATGTGGGTGGCGAAGCACTCCTGCGCACTGCCGGAGGTTATGTCAATTATTCCTACAGGCCTGTCGACACGAAAAACTTCATTCTTCAAGCCGGAGTAAGCGGCGGTTTCGTTACGAAAAATATTGATTGGTCGAAACTGACCTTTTCCGACCAGCTGGATGAAACGATGGGAAAATTCAAGGAAAGCAGTTTTAACCGTCCGGGTTACAACCATGTTTCTTACGCCGATTTCAGCGCCGGGTTGGTGATGCGTTTTAACGGAAGTGCCCGGAAACAGCGCAGTTCTTTCAAACGTTTCAATGCAACACTTGGTGCCGGCGTGCATCATTTGTCTCAACCAAAAGATGCATTTCTTGCAGACAGTGAGAAACTACCTTTAAAACTCGTATTTCATGCGCAGGCAAACTTGCTTTTCAATGAATTCATTGTATCTCCGGGATCTGTTTTTGAAATGCAAAATGCATTCAGAACATTCAGTATCGGGAGTAATTTCGTGAGTCAACCTTTCATTATCGGCGTTTGGTTCAGAAACCGAACGGCCGCTATGAATATCAAGCAATACGATTCGTTTATTTTCACGCTTGGTCTGAACATGAAAAGCAAGTATGAAGCAACCTGGCGGGTAACTTATAATTTCGATATGACGATTTCCCGTTTGAAAACAAGCAGCTACGGAAGTCATGAACTTTCGCTTTTGTTTGAGATTCCGAATAAGGTTTTGTTTTCGAAAAATGTGAACAGCAAGAATATGCGTCGCCGTTATCAGTGTCCGAAGGAATTGAGCGGGTTTTGATTGGGCATTTTTCAATTTTGCCAATTCGCAATTTTACGAATCCGTATAAAATTACTCACATCTGAAAACAACGGATGAATATTCCCTACCCTTTCAGTTCCAGTTTCTTCAACCGTTTTCTGCGTTTCAGATACAACAAACCAAAGAATCCGACCAAAATTCCGGCAACGAACCAAACCAGGGTATCTTCATACCACGATGCCTGGATTTTGAAATCCGTTGTACTCAATCTGGAGAAGCGGCCTGTTCCAGGGTCAAACAAACGCAATTCCAGGTTGTAAGTTCCGGAACTCAAATGTTCGAAAGTCAGTTTTGTTAATCCCAATGAGGTATTTGACCAATGAATCTGGTCTTTATCTCCGTTTCGGATCAACCGGTATTGCAACTGGTACGGGTGATTCCCCATGAGTTCTACCAATTCATAAGGAATGGTTACTTCCGTATTGTCAGATCCAAAAGTTGTAGAATGATCCTTTTGATAGTTCCCTGCTGCTTTTCCAAGTATGAAATTGGGGAAATTGGTTTCGATCTTTTCCCATTTGAACTCAAACAAGCCGAATTGAGTAGCCACATAGACTTTCCCTTCCAGAACAACAAAATCTCTTAAAAACAAGTCACTCATTCCTGAAAGCTCTTCCAGACGTTCGAGGTTTCCGTTCAAATCGGCAGTTTTATAGAGTGTCTTATCCGTAAGCAGGTAAAATCGGTTGTTGTAGATTTTGAATTTCGAAACCTGCATGTTGCTTCCATTCTCCCGGAAGTTTATTTCATGCGCAACTTTTCCGTTCTTAATGGTGAAAATCCGGTTTGCGGAACTTAAAACATACCATTTATTGTCGTGAAACAGGATTTGTGACGGATCAATTGTTTCATTGAAGTAACGGATAGATTTGTATTCGAGAGTTTCCAGATCCAGGGTGAAAAGTCCTTCCAGGTTCGAAAACAAGACTTCATTCGTATCGGATGGGGTAAATTCTTTGACCGGACTTTCCAAAACGATTGTTCTGGCAGCATTCTTTTTCAGCTTTTCACGCAAATCCTTCGGAGACTTTGCTTCGATGGTAAACAAACCTTTGGAAGAAACAATCAGGTAATTTCCCGATTTCAACAAAATCACTTCTTTCACCAATTCATTTTCCAATAAAACCGGTACTTGAATCACAGCCTGGTTTGGTCGTTTGACATCATTCAGGGACGATACACTCCGAACCTTTTTCCCGAATTTATTTAAGATCATCAGCTCTCCGGAACTGCTTCCGGCAATGATTTCTTTATTGAACAAATCCAGCGAGTTAAACTCGGTAGAATTTAACATCTTGTAAGTTCCGGCAGGCATACAATACAACCCTTTTGAGTGCGTACCGATCCACACATTTTTATCCTGATCCTGGAAAACCGCCGTCACATGCAAGCCAACGATTACCGAGTTCACACGCATTTCTCCGTATTTCAGAACAATCATCCCGGTTTCGGACAAGAGGTAAATTTTGTCATCAATTTTGACTGCTTTCTGGACTGAATGATTAAACGCCCCGATCAGTTTATTGAGGTTCTTAAAACGCTTGTTTACAAACTGCAGCGAGATGTTCGAATTCGGTCTTAGAGGAAAAATGGTCACGCTGTTTGCTTGTCCCATCAACCATTTCCCGGTCATTCCAGGTAAGGTTCTCGAAGTCTGATCATCAATATCGACCAATTCATTGCTGGACAGCAATGCAAAGCGCCCTTTTTCATTCTCACAATAATCTATCAATTCGGCCTTTCCTTTCTCGTAAAACGGAATGGATGTTTTTGCCTCCAGTGAAAAAGGATCCAATTTGAAATCGTAAAGCGCATCTGAACAAATGATTCTCAATAAATCGTGTGGACCTTTTTCCAGGCGAAGAATGTGGCTTTTGACGGATTTAACAGGAATCAAAACAACCTGGTTTTGCTTAATCTCGAAAAGCTGACCGGTTTTATTCAATCCGAAAAACCGTTCTTTTATGCGCAATAATTGAAGAATATCTTTCGAATACAATTTCGGACATGGAATCGCTTTGGATTGAAATCCGTTGAATGAAAACATTCCTTTATCGGTTCCAATAATCAATCGTCCGAATGCATCTTGTTCTATTGCAGTGATGTGGTGGTCATCCAAAGATGCCTCCACGGGATAATAATACGATTTTGTCTGAGCAAAAACGAAGGATGTGAATAGAAGAAAGATTGGAATTAATTTCATTTTTTTTGCATTTCACTTTCAAACCAAAGCCACAATTTATCATTTGGCACCGGTGCTGTTATTTTGATATTTTCTTTAGATGTCGGATGTTCAAATTCCAGTTCCCTGGAATGCAAATATATGAAACCATCCGGATTTGAGCGTTTTGCACCGTATTTCAGATCGCCTTTGATGATGCAGCCGATTGCGGATAACTGTGCACGAATTTGATGATGTCGTCCGGTTTCCAGCTCCACTTCCAGCAAGGTATAATTATCCGAGCTGATCAACTGACGGTATTTCAATCGTGCTTCCTTGGAATTTTTCCGTGCTTCGTTGTAAACATACGTCTTGTTCTGCTTTTCATTTCTTTCCAAATGATGCAGCAAGAAGCCGGATTTCTCTTTTGGAGCTTTTTCTACAACCGCCCAATATACTTTCCGCGGATGTTTTTCAGCAAACAATTTATTCATTCGCGTCAAGGCCTTACTCGTACGTGCAAAGGCAATTGCTCCGGAAACCGGGCGATCCAGGCGATGAATCAAACCGCAGAAAACATTTCCCGGTTTATCGAATTTATGCCGGATATACTCCCGCACTTTTTCTACCAACGGAAAATCTCCGGAAATGTCTCCCTGTACATTTTCACCTGCGTGCTTGTTGACAACTACCAAATGGTTGTCCTCGTAGAGAACATCTTCCGGTCGGATTTGCTCCATTGACTAATATTGTTCGTTTTGATTCGGGAAATCGCCGCTGCGCACATCCTGAATGTAGTTTTTCACCGCATCCAGCATAATGTCGTACAAATTGGCGTATTTTCTCAGGAAACGAGGTGAAAATTCGTTGTTGATTCCCAGCATGTCGTGAACCACCAATACTTGTCCGTCGACTCCGTTACCCGCCCCGATTCCGATAATTGGAATGGACACCGATTTCGCTACTTTTTCAGCCAATGCTGCCGGAATTTTCTCCAGAACGATTGCAAAACAACCCGCTTCTTCCAATGCTTTCGCATCTTCGATCAAACGTTGTGCTTCGGCTTCTTCTTTTGCACGAACCACGTAGGTTCCGAATTTGTATATGGATTGAGGAGTCAAACCCAAATGTCCCATCACCGGAATACCGGCTGTTAAAATGCGTTTGATCGACTCGATAATTTCAATTCCACCTTCCAGTTTCACCCCGTGTCCACCCGAT
>NZ_JASLCN010000428.1 GCF_030151805.1 Fluviicola sp. | reverse complement strand
AGAAAACCACATTTAAATTTGCTTTTGCAATTTCTTTGGTCAAAATTTCTTCACCTGACTCAAGTGGATAATTCCCATGAATATCGCCATAAAAGAAAGAAATATGGAAGGTTTTTATTGGCTGTATTTCAGTTTTATACCCTTGTATGTTTCAATCCTACCATTAAAGAATAGAAACTTCCTTTTTCAGGTTTTCACGCGCCTGCTCCTCAAACTTTTCGAAGAAATAGTCTGTTTTAAAAATCCGTTCCATCGCCAGGAAATGTAACAACACGTTCTTACGTCCCGGGTTGTAAATCAAATCAGGATAAACAGCGTATTCTTTCCGTACATTTTTGAAATAGGTGGAATACACTTCCCAATGCTGTCCTAAAACCGAAAGATCGGCATCCGTAAAGAAATTGGTATCATCATTCTCCGATACAACATGCGATTTCGTTGCTAAAATCTGCTGCCTGCATGCTTCAATACATTCAATCGGAACACCTAGTTGTTTCATCCGCTTTTCGGCCAAATCAGCACTTTTTTCTTCATTATCCGGTTTTAAAGCAGTGTAAATCACATCATGATAGAAGAGCGTAAACAAAATCGTATTCCAGTCCCTCAATCCGGATTTCACCGTTGTCAGTTGTTCCAACAAATGTTCCAAATGACGGAGAGTATGATAATGGCGTTTCTTTCCCGAATACTGCTTTTCAATTTCAAGCCATAATTCCTGGTTCAGGACCTCATCGTCTGAGTAAGAAAGTGCAAGTTGTATGAATATTTCCTTGAGCATGACACCTAAAATAATAACTATTTTACTGCTTTTTCATGATTCCCTGGCCAACTGCATTTCCGTATTGTGTCATTTCAAGCTTCACATCTCCGTTTTCCAAAGTCGGATCATGAATTACTTTTTCAGCGGCGATGTGGATTGTTTTTTAATGGATTCAGGAATCAACTCTTTCCGGTTCAAGACTTCCATTTCGGATTTAACGACGTACAAAACCTCATGCAATTCGCTGTCATCACAAGTCACACTTCGAAGATTTCCTTCTACACTGATCCCTTCCTCGTCGAAAATTTCATAAAAACCTCCCGGCTCTGTATCAAAGCAAAGAATCAATGTATGCGTACTGCCATCAGCAGCTTCGTAATTCAGTAAACCCGGGGAGTTACAACCGCAATTGATCACCGGGGTGTTTCCATTATTCCCTGCATTACCCGGAATACGATACGAGCCGGTAACACGCTTATAGTCTTGTTGAGAAAAGGAAATTCCAATTGAAAAAGTGCAAAGAAAGAAAAATCCGATTCCTTTCAAAACAGTGGCATTAATTGTTTTCATGTAAGTTCTTGTTTTTCAAATACAAGTTACGTTTTTATTCTTTCAACTTTTCAAATCCCGCTATTTTCTATGAATCTTTTACTGCCTTCGTTGGAATTTTTGCTGTTAGAATCAGTTACAATGAATCTTTTGAACCGGAACGCTTGAATCACAAAACCACCACAACAATCCGGTCATTTGGTCTCTGCCAATGCTTTCAACTTCCGGTTCATCGCGTGAAACCCGCTCTCCGTTTTCGCTGTCTTAAAGATTCCCACAAAAATGCCTTTGAATTTCTCACTTTGAACAAAAGTCAGCGTTCCGTTTCCACGATCAATCAATTCGAATTTGTGTTCTCCGTCGAAAAGCCCTTTGAAAAACAACCTTCCCAGCCAGCTCAACTCGTGGTGTTTCTTTGCTGTCAATACTGTAGGCTTAAACGTCATGGCTTTTCCGTCTGTGGGTTTGATTTTCACTGTCAGCGCACTTCCCTTTTCTGCTTTTCCCGAAATCGAGGTAATAAACGGGTTCCAATCCGGGTAAGCGTTAAAATCCGTCAGGATGTTCCATACTTTTTCGGGAGTTGCTTCAATGGTAATTTCAGTTCTTATTTCTTTTGTCATGATTTCTGATCGTTCGTTTATAAGACAAAGGTCTCTCGAAAGAACCGGTTTCGGCTTGACAAAAATCAAGAATTCACAGCAATTGCTTTTTTCTGATCCGGCTGAAGGTTTCCGGCGTCATTCCAAGCATGGAAGCAATGTATTGCAGCGGAACCTGGTTGAACAATTCCTTATTATTTTCAAAGAAATAAGCATAGCGCTCTTCGGCGGTCATGGAAAGGTGGCTGAAAATCCGGTTTTCCATCAGGACGAAACAACGCACGATGAACATTTTTTCCAGGATTGGCCAGTCAGGAACCAGGGTTTCCATTGTTTGGTAGTCGCTTTTATGCAGCGTATACATTTCAACGTCTGTCAAAGCCTGAATAGTCCACCGGGCGGGATCTCCGAAAACATAACCCGCCAGATCCGTTGTAAAATACCCTTTCGTAGAAATCCATTGCGTGACGTCTTTCTTTTCCGTTTCAACAAAAATGCGCAGAAAGCCCGATTGTACAAAGCTCAATTTGTCGCAGTTTTTGCCCGATTTGAGAAAATAATCCCCTTTTTTCAATGTTTCCGGACGAAACAAAGAAGCAATGGTCTCCAGGTCCCGGGAATCCACTGCTCCGAAATACGATCTGATACTTGTTTCCAATTCTGTCATTTCCTGATCCTTTACTTTTCAATAATACCAACAAACGTACTTATTTCCAATAAACTTTCGCAGATGACAGGGATTACTTCACAGGCTCTCTCAGGATAGTTTTCAGTTTTTCCGGAGCAGTTTTCCGGAAGTCCGACAAATAGATTTCGTGATGTAATCCGTTTTTGATCAGTTGGTGCTCTTCACAAAACGCCAGGATTTGTTTTAACGTTTCAGGCTCATCGGAAAAAGGACCTACATGAAGCATCTGGACCACTTTCCCCTCCTCCATTTCGTAAAACTCAACATAAGCCGCCAGCCCGATTTGCTTTTTGCTCACAACTGTCTGAATCGCTTGTTCCAGCTGTTCTTTTGTTACAAAGTCCGGCATCCGGATCAGCATTCTGTAGTTCCATTCGCTGCGGGGGATTTTTAAAGGAGCTTCATCCATCGCAAAACCTTGATACTTGTCCGTGTCAAAACTCCACAGCCCTTCCAATTTTGGAACTACGAAGTCTTTGCCCAATGCTTTGCAAAGAAATTTCACTCCATACGCAACGGAATATAAAGCCTGAATGTTCTCCGCATAATCTTGCCCGGAAGGATCGCCTTTTCCTGTGATTGATAAAAATGACGCTTTTTCAATCGTCAGCAATTCGGGTTTGTTTTTGGCCGTATAATACGCTTTGTACTCTTTTGTTAAGTCTAATTTTGTCATATTGCTTTGTTTAGATTACAAAAGAAAACACCCGCACTGACAACCCTATGGCAGTTGGTTTTTATGCTGGATTAAAACATCAATCAGGTGTTCTTTTTTCCCTCATCACGCAGATACAACATCCCCGAAAAAGAACAAATCAGATCGGGAAAAAACCAAAATAGCCCGAACATTTATCGTTCGGGCTATTTCTTTTCATTTCGAATTCCGTCAATGATCAGTTGGCTCCCACAATTCAATTTTATTTCCTTCGACATCCAGGATGTGAACGAATTTTCCATAGTCGTAGCTCGCCATTTCATCTAAAATCGTTACACCTTCTTTTTTTAGTTCCACAATCAGCGCTTCCAGGTCATCGACCCGGTAGTTGATCATGAATTCCCGTTCTGAAGGCTCGAAATACTTGGTCGTTTCAGAAAACGGACTCCATTGCGTTGTCCCTTTTTTCGAAGATTCATCGTCTTCTTTCCATTCAAACGTGACTCCGTAAGGTCCGGTATCCATTCCCAAATGTGTTTTGTACCACGCATTGATTTTTTCAGGATCCTTGCACTTAAAGAAAATCCCACCTATTCCTGTTACTCGTTTCATGTTTATTCGTTTTTAATCTATTGTTCAACCCTGCTGTAATGAAGCGATTCAATACTAGTGAAAAAATCTGAAATAAAATGCCTTTCGGGCAAACCGGAATTGAACCCGATAAATCTTCCGAAAGCATGGTGAAATAAGCGGATTAACCGGATAGAATAGAAGCCTTGACAGAAATGGAACTGATAACGCTTTTGAATAGACCCAATGACACTTGCCTGATTGTAAATCCCCTTGCCGAAACTCGCCTAACGCAGCATTCGCAGCGGAAAGAAGTCCCGGGATTCAAAATCGATTGCATACCTTTACATCATTCAATCGGCATGCGAAGGCAATAAAAACAGTTTAACAATGAAGATTAAATTAGAAAAACACAATCCAAACTGGGCAAATGACTTCGAAGATCTCAAACGCAACCTGATTCAATCAATCGCTTACCTCAAACCCCAAATTGAACACATCGGAAGCACATCGGTAAAAGGCCTGTCTGCAAAACCCATTATTGACATTCTTGTTGGTGTAAACAATGAGGACGATCTGGATAAGGTGATCATACCGCTGACTGATAATGGCTATGTATATTATGAAATCTATAATGTTCAGATGCCGTACAGGAGGTTCTTTATAAAACACAAAACGACGCCGGAGAGCCTGTCAATTCCCCCAATAATCACCCGGGAGAAAGATGCGCCGAACAGTACGGAAGAACACGATCAGAGATTAGCTCACATCCACATATTACCCTACAATTCGGAACACTGGATAAGACACATTGCTTTCAGAGATTATTTGGAATTTCATCCGGAAGTAAGGGATGCATATCAGCAACTAAAGCTCAGTTTGAGTCAGAAAGAATGGCTCGACGGAAACGAATACAACCTGGCCAAGGACCAATTTATAAAAACCGAAGAACGCAAAGCAATCGAATGGGCCGCAAATAAACAGATACGGTAATATTTCGGGTTGAAAACTTCGGGAATTTCAATAAAACTCAAACCAAAAAACGAAGCCCCCTCTCACTTAACGTATCTGCAGATGACACCTTTTACTGATAAAATCGGAGCTAAATACACTTTCAGCGTATTTCC
>NZ_JASLCN010000419.1 GCF_030151805.1 Fluviicola sp. | reverse complement strand
TTTCCACCTGCCATGACTTCTTAATTTTATTGGTTTACTTGTTAGTAATAATTCAATTTTAAATAAAGTTTCTATCGATTAGAATTAATCTCTAGAAATTGTCATAGCTTTTAGCATGTTACCATAAACTGCATTCAAATCAGTCAAGTTCTTAGACAACATTGCCATATTCTCTTTGTAACGTTTTGTATCTTCAGCTGAATCAGATAAGTTCTTCATCATTTCAGTTACCTGACCCTGGAATTTCTCAGTTGCTTCCAAATGAGCAGAAGAACCTTTCAATTGTAATTCATATACGTTATTCAAAGCAGCCAGGTTTTTAGAAACTTTTTGCATTTGCTCACCGAATGATTCACCTTCCTGAGTATTAGAAGTCATACCTGAAATAGATACAGATGCTCTTTCATATGCTTCAGACAAAGAAGAAACTTTATCAGATGCTGCTTGCAATGAAGAAACATAAGAGTCAGTTGCCGCTGCTGCAGATGTTACTCCCTTCAATTGAGCTGCATTTTCACCCAACTGACGCATTCCGTCTCCTAAACGCTCCAATAATTGTCCGTCAATTTTAGCTTCTTCCAACATTTTGTCCAAGTGCTCAGTAATTCCAGATCCACCAGAATTTCTTCCTCCTCTTCCTCCTGCTGCCGGTAAAGCATCATGATCTAAATCATCACTGTGCGCAAAAGCTAACTCCGGGTAAACAAGCTCCCAGTTTGGATCTTCATGAATCGGTTCAAATGCCGAGAAAATGAAGATGATAGCTTCCGTTCCTAGTCCAACGATCAACATCGGTCCTGAAAACGGCCAGTGCATAATTTTAAATAAGGCTCCAACGATTACGACTGCCGCACCGAAACCGTATAATTTCGCCATAAACTTTTTCCATCCTTTACTTCCTGGTTTCATAGTTTTCTTTGTTTTTTAGGTTTAACCAAATTTATTGTTTTGTAAATTGTTTGTTGTATTCTTAGCGAAGTTGGATATCGCTTCGAATTTCTTCGCCACCTTCTTTTGAGAAGTCTCGTCCACCACGTCCTAAGTGTGTTGCCACATTTCGGAATCCGACGTACGATTTAGCCGTATCTTGATACTCGTAAGTACGAGTTGAAGTTTGCAAATAATAACCTACATCTTTCCATGAACCTCCGCGAATTACTTTACGTTTCATTGCCGGCGGATCCCAGTCCATTGCATCGTATCTGTATTCCGTGTTCAAGTCATGAGAGAATTCATACATTGCTTCATCATAAGCTGTCTCACACCATTCTGAAACGTTTCCTGCCATACAGTAAAGCCCCCAACCATTCGGGTTGTAAGAATATGCTTTTACCGTGTGGAAACCACCGTCTTCGAAGTAACGACCTCTCATTGGCTTAAAGTTTCCAAGGAAACATCCGCTTTGGTTACGAATGTAAGGACCTCCCCATGGATAAGGTGAATTATTCAAATCACCACGAGCAGCTCTTTCCCACTCAGATTCTGTTGGCAAACGGAAATCATTCACAAATAAATCCCCCATTGCAGCCAACCAGTTGTTCAACAATTGAGTTCTCCAAACCGAGAAAGCTTTTGCCTGAACCCAGGTAATACCAATCACAGGATAATTATCGTAAGCAGGATGCCAGAAATACATGTTAGTCATCGGGTCATGGAAAGCATACGTAAAGTCACGTACCCATACCAAAGTATCCGTATAAACATTGATTTCTTCATCAATGATGAAACGCTGACGGTTTTCATGTCCGCGAATCGCGTTGTTTTGCCCTTTTTTGTTGAAGTATCCTAAATCCTTATCCAAACCTTGAGGCTCTTCTGTAAACGGATGCGGAGGAGTATTCAAGTCACGGTGTTCCGGACTGATCTCATTTCCTTCTTTATCGACACCATTGTGTACGATATCAATTCGCCCTCTTTTTGCAGCTTCTCTTAAATCGATCCAGTAATACTTGTAATTCAACTTACGGGTATCAAATTCACGACGTTTGTAAAAACGCTCTGGCTGCGGATAGTACATATCAGCAAGCAAAGGCATCAACTCAGGGTCATCATAAGAAAAACGACGATCCCAGTTCAATGAGAATTGCGCGCGATTGACATCACGATCAGAAGGTTCGAACTCAACCATCTCCAATGCACCTTCATCGAAGTACATATCCGAGTAGTTGATGTAACGGGACGCATCCTCGTCATCTTCCAATCCTGAATAAATACGTTCACGAGCCATGGAGTCACGAACCCATTCTACGAATTGGCGGTACTCATTATTCGTGATTTCAGTTTGGTCTATGTAAAAGGCCTGAACGGAAACCGTTTTTGCACGTGTTTGGTGCAAGAAAGGAACGTCCTGGTCATTTTCTCCCATGATATAAGATCCTGAAGGAACATAAACCATCCCGAGAGGAATCTCAGGTTGATACACTTTACGACCTAATGCACCCGTCAAGTGGCCACTACGTGAGCTACAAGAGGCAATAAAGGCCCCAATTAAACCGATAAACAACAGTTTTTTCATTCTAGTTCAATTTTACAGTTCCGGATTTTATCGTTAACATTCTACAGGATCAATTTTGCGATATAACGGAATCGAATAAAAAATGGTTACAAAGATTCTTAATTTTTTTTTGATTTTACAACCATCTTGGATTTTTTGCTTTCGTTATTGGTATAATTGGAATATAACAAAACTTAAGCGCGATCTCATGTGTTCCATTCGAAATCTTTGACAATCTTCCGATTGTGATGTCATACGAGTAACCAACCCACATAAACATTCTGGATCTTTGATTTTTAATTTCAAATGGTCTAAAGCCCGCTAAGACAGAAATCGCATCGCTGTTTCTGAAAGCCAAACCTCCATACAGGAACCCTTTGTAGATATAACGCGCATTGATGTTTGCTGAATATTTTTTCAAATCCGTTTCCATCATTGCCTGAACATCGATATCTCCAGGTCCGATATTTTTAAAGGTATAACCACCCATCACATAGTAATGTCTTGCCAAATCATATTTAACATTTCCGGTGGAAGACGCTACTGAACTTGTTAAGCCCAATGTAGATGCCTGCAAGTGTGTGGAAGACAATCCTGCATACCAGTTTTCAGCACGGTAATAAACACCAAAATTCACATCAAATGTGATTGCACTACTTGAACCAGGGAAAGTCGGGTCAATTTGTGTCTGAGGACCAACCCACGTTGGATTCATACCAAAGTTTACCATTCCAACACCCAAACCAAGCCCCAATCTTCCGTTTCCTAACTGAAGGTGATGAGAATAGTTCAACATGACATTGTTTTGGCGGTTAAACCCAATCG
Source organism: Fluviicola sp. (assembly GCF_030151805.1). Classification (GTDB taxonomy): domain Bacteria; phylum Bacteroidota; class Bacteroidia; order Flavobacteriales_D; family Crocinitomicaceae; genus Fluviicola. The sequence goes on along the minus strand of NZ_JASLCN010000419.1, from coordinate 17,891 downwards.
CATCATGCGTGAAATTCAATCCAAAACCACCGGTCCACTTTCCAAAGCTTTCCATGTTTGCCTCTGCATTGAATACCACAGAATTCGGTGCTCCATTTACTTTATCCCACTGGTTGCGGTAAATTAAATTACCACACAATCCTTCTTCGATACCAGTAGCGCCCGGGTTGATGGCGAACTTATTGTAAATAAAATGTGTTAATGCGATATCTTGTTGAGCAGCAGCTCCAAAAGAACATAACACAAACGCTGATAAAATTCGTAACGTTTTATTCATATTTATGGGTCCTATTATGGTTTTAACGTGCTTGACTATTTAACAAATTTTAGCCAATTGGCGACTAAAATAAGTATTTTTTAGAACAAACAAAATTTTTTAGTGCAATCAATCCATCTTTTCCACAATGAAATGTTGAAGAGATAAATATTTAACACAAGTTCTTAATACGCAACAAGGAATAAAAGGTTACCCTAACTTCTGATAAGTTTTCCACCAAAGGTTCGGAATATCGCCATTCAAAGCATTGCTATACTGGATTTTATCGCAGGGAACCATGTGGTGTCTTTCGTACCTAACTCCTTCTTTCGGAGGGTATGGAACCTCCATCCACCAGCGCTCTGAGCGGTTGCTTCGATAAAAAACAAGGTCGTGATTTATTTCATCCAAAAAGACTGTAAACTTGGTATAATCTTTTTTAGTTCCAATCGGAAAATCTCCGACGCGCTGAGAATATCCATCCATGAAATACCAAATGATCTGAGCGATTTCCGCATGTGCGCTTTCGGCAATTTCTCCCGGAAGTAAATTAAACAAACCTACTGACGTCAGTTTATCTGAAATCCCGGCATATTTAGCGATCTGGCACACATCCTGATTGTCAAATCCGTTTGGTTGGGAGAAGTACTTCCCTTTAAAATCCGACGCTTTGATGGATTGCAGGTCAATACTTAACAAATCCGTGTTTCGAAGCAAAGGTTCCGCTATTCTGAAATCGCCCTTAAACTCTCCCAACCGGACAGCATCAAAAAATAATTTCTCAAACAGATCTATTTCAGAAGACTTAACCAACGGTGTTTGGTATCCGATTACCGAAAGATTGAACAAATAACAAGGTCTGTGCATTAAAAGCTTGCTCACATAAGCATCTTTTCCGATCGGAAGTTCAGGATCTCCCAAGTCCAGTTTTGCATCAACATTCAGGACGTTGATCAATTGTTCCAGTTCTTCATACCCCTGATACATTGCGTAAGTCAAATCCTGCGTACCACCCAAAACAACCGGAACTACTGATTTCTTGACCAATTCAGCAACCACTTGTCTTAAGGCAAAATAAGTATCCTCTACCCTTTCACCCGGCATCAGGTTTCCGAAATCATAGATTTTAAATTTCCAGTTGCTTCCCGGAAAATAGTTGTCCAGATAAGACCGGAAGCGGTCGTCTGTTTCGCCATGAAGGCTTGCCTCTCCATTTCGGAACTCAGGCACGTAAATCAACGCGATTCCCGGACGATCAATCTCCGGAAAGCCTGAATCATCATTCCGCACAATAAATTCTCCCAGGGATTCTGAAACCGGGTTTTCTAGTGTACTGATCGGGCTGAAATAAATAGAGATATCCTTCATTCTGGCATGACTTTCCTGCAAAAATACATGAATGGAGGATGCTGATTCAGAAAGTTTCGACGAAGAATAAAGAGTGGAAAGTTAATAACTCGCACTTCGACTTCACTCAGGGCTCGCAATGAACATGGAGAATGCCAAAATTGAAAAGCAAAAAGGGCAACTTCGATTCCGCTCAGCTACCCTTTTCGTTATGTTTTATTCTAAACTAAATTCTCACCTTCCCTCATGCTCAGCTTTTTTTAAAGCTGCATTCGGTCTTCAGTAGCTGCGCTACTTCTTCTTTGCTGCAGCCTTCTTCGCAGGAGCTTTCTTTGCCGGAGTTTTCTTTTCGATCATTTCCTTCACTTTTTCAAGTGTCAGTTCTGCAGCGTCCACACTACTCGGAAGTTCAATTTTTAATTTGCCTTTCAAAATAACGGACTTCCCCCAACGTGCTTTTTCCACACGGATTCCTTCTTCTTTCCAGTCATGAACCACTTTATCGATGTCTTTCTGAATTTTTTCAGTAATCAGCGTTTCGATATCCTGTTGAGTCAGATTATCAAAATCATACTTTTTATTCACATTGATAAAAATTCCCTTCCACTTGATGAATGGCCCGAAACGGCCAACACCTTTTTGAACGGGCAATCCTTCATACGTTCCGATCGGTGCATCCGCCTGTAATTTCGATTCAATCAGCGCAATTGCCCGATCCATCGTTACATCCATCGGATCTTCATTTTTACCAAGAGAAATGAATTGATCACCGAATTTCACATACGGACCAAAACGTCCTACATTGACTTCAACGCCTGCACCTTTATATTCTCCCAGACTTTTTGGCAACTGGAATAAATCAAGCGCTTCACTCAACGTAATGGTATGAATCGACTGATTTCCAAGAAGGGATGCAAAACGCGGTTTGTCTCCATCTTCTTTTTCATCACCGATCTGGATCATCGGACCGAAACGGCCGATCCGCGCAATGACTTTTTTATTCGAAACCGGATCAATTCCCAATTCACGCTCACCTGTAGCGCGGTCGGAATGTTCCAGCGTGTCCTCTACGTTGTCGTGGAACGGCTTGTAGAATGAACTCAACATGTCCGTCCATTCCATTTTTCCACGTGCGATCTCATCGAATTGCTCTTCCACCTCTGCAGTGAAGTGATAATCCATAATTCCGCCAAAATGATCGATCAGGAAATCCGTCACAACCATCCCGATATCTGTTGGGAACAACTTATTTTTTTCTTTCCCGGTAATTTCCTTTTTGATTTGCTTTCCAATCTCAGAACCTTTCAATTCCAGCACCTGGTATGCTCTTTCTTCTCCTTCGCGTTCTTGTTTTTCTACGTAACCGCGTTTCTGGATCGTTGAAATAGTCGGTGCATACGTTGAAGGTCTTCCGATTCCCAATTCTTCCAGTTTCTTCACCAAAGATGCTTCTACATATCGTGCAGCCGGTCTTGTAAATCGCTCTGTTGCACGAATAAAATCGCGGTTTAATGATTCTCCAACCTGAACCGCTGGCAACAATCCTTCTATTTCGTTGTCCTCTTCTTCATCCAGGTTTGTTTCCAGGTACACTTTCAGGAATCCGTCAAATTTGATTACTTCTCCTTTCGCCTGGAAAACTTCCGGCAATTTGGAATCTCCGATAGAGATTGTCGTTCTTTCCAGTTCAGCATGACTCATCTGAGATGCAATTGAACGCTTCCAGATCAAATCATACAAACGCACTTCATCGCGCTCTCCGTATGCCAATGCGTGCATCGCGAAATTCGTCGGACGAATCGCTTCGTGAGCTTCCTGCGCATTCGAACTTTTGTTTGCATATTTTGCCGGATGTGAGTATTCTTTTCCGTAAGCCGAAAGAATCTCGTTTTTTGCACCTTGCATCGCCGTTTCCGATAAATTCACGGAATCGGTACGCATATAGGTAATATGTCCTGCTTCGTATAGTTTCTGAGCAACCTGCATGGTTCTTGAAACGGAAAAACCAAGTTTCAAAGATGCTTCCTGCTGCAATGTGGATGTTGTAAACGGAGAAGCCGGAGTTTTCTTTGCCGGTTTCTGTTGAACGTCCAACACTTTAAAATCAACACTCGCACAATTTTCCAAAAAGGAATTCACTTCGGTATCTGTCCCGAAATGTTTGGAGACTTCGGCCTTGATACGTTCTTTCCCTTTTAAAAACTCTCCCGTTACACGGAAATAGCTCTCAGCATGAAATTGTTGGATTTCTTTTTCGCGTTCTACGATCAAACGTACAGCAACTGATTGTACACGTCCCGCAGACAAGCTTGGCCGTACTTTTTTCCATAAAACCGGGGAAAGTTCGAAACCTACCAAACGATCCAAAACACGTCTTGCCTGCTGAGCATCAACCAATGGTTTGTTAATCTGACGTGGATTTTCAATCGCTTTTAAAATAGCTCCTTTCGTAATTTCGTTGAACGTGATTCGTTTGGTGTCTTTTTTAGCTAATCCCAAGGTTTCGTATAAATGCCATGAAATCGCTTCTCCCTCGCGGTCCTCATCGGTAGCGAGCCAAACCACTTCAGATTCCTTTGCCAGTTTTTTCAATTCTGCAACCAATGCTTTCTTATCCGAACTCACCTCGTATTCAGGTGCAAAATTGTTTTCAATGTCTATGGCCAATCCTTTCGACGCCAAATCACGCACATGTCCAAAACTTGATTTTACAGTAAAGTCTTTTCCTAAATATCCTTCAATGGTTTTTGCCTTTGCAGGTGACTCAACTATTACTAAATTTTTGCTCATGCTAACTAAATTTTGCGGTTCGAAACGATTCGAATCGGTGCAAATATAAATGGATTTAAAAACAAAAAACAAGTGATTCAGAATTGAAAAAAATTGAATCTCCTATTTAAACGATAGTTTAGTTTTTTTTTAGATCCAAGATTTCACTCAAAAAAACAGCTTTCTTTCTAAAAAATTAACAAGGATAACGCCATGACATTTTGACATGTCTGTCATAAAAACTATTTTTGCACTCTTAAAATTCAAGCATGTTAGAGAATCACGGTTTAAATAAAGTAATAGACGAGAGCAGACAGGGAGAAGCTATCATTTTAGAAGGTGGAACCGGCTCCAAAAAACTTTACGTGGAAAGTTACGGTTGTCAAATGAATTTCAGTGATAGTGAAGTGGTCGCTTCCATTATGACGAAAGAAGGTTATACAACTACTCGAAACATCGATGAAGCAGATGTTGTTTTGATCAACACCTGTTCGATCCGGGAAAATGCGGAAACACGCGTTCGTAACCGCCTGACGGAATTCAAAAAACGCAAAGCGGATCAACCGAACCTGGTGGTTGGAATTTTAGGCTGTATGGCTGAACGTTTAAAACAAGCCTTGCTGGAAGAAGAACAATTGGTTGATTTGGTTGCAGGACCGGATGCTTATCGCGATCTGCCAAATCTGATTGACGAAGTCGGAACGGGTCAGCGCGCCGTGAATGTATTGCTTTCCCGCGAGGAAACATATGCAGATATTTCTCCTGTGAGAATGGATCAGGGCGGAGTTAGCGCTTTTGTAACGATCACACGTGGTTGCGACAACATGTGCTCATTCTGCGTAGTTCCTTTTACAAGAGGTCGCGAGCGTTCCAGAGATCCGAGAACCATTGTTCAGGAATGTAAAGATTTGTTTGCAAACGGATACCGTGAAGTCACGTTATTGGGACAAAACGTAGACAGCTACCGCTGGAATATGAGCAGCAAAGGAGTGATCAAAGATGAATCCATCCCGACAACAAACTTTGCGCAATTGATGGAGATGGTTGCCTTGATCCACCCAGATCTGCGCATTCGTTTCTCCACTTCCCATCCAAAAGACATGACGGATGATGTATTGGAAGTGATGGCGAAATATGAAAACATTTGTCCGTATATTCATTTACCTGTTCAATCCGGGAACTCGAATGTATTGGAGCGCATGAACAGAGGTTATTCCCGCGAATGGTATTTAGACCGTATCGCAGCGATCAAACGCATTATTCCCGATTGCGCTATTTCAACAGATATTATTACCGGTTTTTGCGGTGAAACAGATGAAGAACACAATGAAACCGTTTCTTTGATGAGAGATGTTTCTTATGACTTCGCATACATGTTCAAGTATTCGGAAAGACCGAAAACATTGGCTGAGCGTAAATTCACAGACGATGTTCCGGACGATGTAAAAGGAAAACGCCTGGAAGAAATCATTGCTTTGCAATTGGAAAATTCTGCTGCTTCTCACAAGAGACAAGTCGGAAAGATTGCCAAAGTATTGGTTGAAGGTCCTTCAAAACGCTCGGAAGAGCACTTCTGCGGAAGAGACGGAAGAAACTCCATGGTGGTTTTCCCGAAAGGAAATGCAAAGAAAGGTGACTATGTGATGGTGAAAATCACAGACTGCACTTCGGCAACTTTGATCGGTGAATTGGTTACTCACGCAAATTAATCCGGCTTTATGAGCACTATGTCACTTCAACAAATCAAACAGCGATTCGGGATTATCGGAAATGCTCCACAACTCAATCGTGCGTTGGAAGTTGCTATGCAAGTGGCGCCAACAGATATTTCCGTCCTGGTAACAGGAGAAAGCGGAACCGGAAAAGAAATTATTCCGCAGGTGATTCATCAATTGAGCACCCGCAAACACAACGAATACATTGCCGTAAACTGCGGAGCGATTCCGGAAGGAACGATTGACTCGGAATTATTCGGTCACGAAAAAGGCTCATTTACCGGAGCAACCGGAAGCCGGCAGGGATATTTTGAAGTAGCTGACGGCGGAACGATTTTCCTTGATGAAGTTGCCGAACTTCCGATGCAGACACAGGTTCGCTTGTTGCGCGTATTGGAAACCGGTGAATTTATCCGCGTAGGTTCATCTAAAGTCATTAAGACCAATGTGCGCGTGGTTGCTGCAACCAATGAAAACATGCACCGGGCCATTCAATCCGGAAAATTCCGGGAAGATTTGTTGTACAGATTGAGCACCGTTCCGATTCCATTGCCCCCGCTGCGCCAGCGACAAGAAGATATTTATTTGCTATTCCGCAAATTCGCGAGTGATTTTGCAGAGAAATACCGCATGCCGGCAGTAAAACTTACTCCAGATGCCGTTGAATTGCTGAACGCCTATCATTGGCCCGGAAATATCCGTCAGTTGAAAAACCTGGTGGAGCAAATTTCGGTCATTGAACAGGAACGCGATATTGACGGACCTCGTTTACAATCCTATTTGCCGCAGGCAGAAGAGTTTTTCCCTGCAGTTGTAGGAGTTCAGGAAACAAAAATTGACGAACGTGAATTGATGTACAAGTTCCTGTTCGACATGAAAAACGACCTGAATGAATTGAAGAAACTGGTTGTAGAGCTGTTGAATCACCAGGGAGATTTCAATCTTTCCAATGATCAGGCAGCAGTTGTCAATCGCTTATATCACGATCTGAACCATCACGGAGAACAACGCATTCTTCCTCCGGCTCCGATCAAAACAGAAACGGTAAAACCAGTTGTTTTTGATGATCCGGATACCGAAGATTACGAAATCCACGAAGAAGTTCAGGAATCCCTGTCTTTGGAAGACCGTGAAAAAGAGCTGATCCAGAAGGCATTGGACAAGCACCGTGGAAGAAGAAAATATGCCGCAGAAGAATTGGGAATTTCGGAACGAACTTTGTATCGCAAGATCAAAGAATACGATATCCAGGGATGAAACAAGTCGCATTTATATTTCTCGCAGTATTTGGTCTTTGCAGCTGCTGGCCCAAAGCATTTTTAAACCCGATCGACAATTCCATGCCGGAAGAATGGAGAAGATTCTACATTACTCCTTTGGAATTGACTGCTGCAACTGCTCCATCGAATTATCCGGCCAATTTATCCGAAAGTCTCCGCAGCGGAATTCAAAACAATACCCGTTTGAAACTCGCTTCGACACTGGATGAAGCACAAATAAAAATCAGCGGAATCGTTTCCGGATACAATACATCCCCGATTGCTATTCAGCAGGGAGATTTGGCTGCAAAGAACCGTTTAACGGTTTCAGTTAATTTCACTATCATTACACCAACCAAAGGTTTGGAAAAAATGGAATTCACCAGTTCACGCTTTGCCGATTATGAATCCAATGAGCAATTGGTAGATGTTGAAACACGTCTCCTGGAATCCATTAACCAGCAAGTGGTGCAAGATGTGGTCAACAAACTCTTATCCAACTGGTAATGCTGAATGCAGAACAAATAGCTGAATTTATTACCCGTCCGGAACTCATGCGTTCCGAAGATGTGGAAGTGCTTCGTGAATTATCGGAGAAACACCCCTATTCTTCCGTTTACGCGTTGTTGTATTTACAAGGAGTTTCCCGCTTTCAATCCATTCACCTGGATGAAGTGCTTCCCAAACAGGCTTACAAATTATCCGACAGAACGCGCTTGTTCCATTTATTACATGCCGCTTTCGAAGGAGAAGCATTGATCGAAATTCCGGTAATTGACGAACCGGAAATGGAGATTTCATCCGGAAAAGATGAGGCGTTGAAGGAACAAATAGCGCTTCCTGAAACTGAAATTTCTCCTGAAGCAATCCATGAAGATGAACAAAGCGATGTGAATCTGACCATTGAAACGGAAGAAAATCCTGTTCTGAATACCGAAGCGAGTGCAGTAGAAGTAATCGTACCGGAAGAAGCAATTCAAACCGGGGTGGAAAAAGAAGAAATACCAACTCAGGAAATTATCCCTGAAGAAGAAAATCTGCCGGCTGTAGAAACAAAAGAGGAAAACGACATTTTCGATTTTGAGATCGTAGCTCAGACACTTTCGCAGGATTACCTCACAACCAGCAAGCAGGAAGAAGAAGAGGAACCTTATATCGAACCTCACACCCACCAGGAAAAGGATTCATCAACGGACGAACCAACACCTGAAATTTCGCCTGAAGAAAGTAAAGAGCCAGAGAAAGAAGAACTCAAAGCAGAATATCCGAAAGATTCTTCAGAAAAACGATCTTTCACGAGCTGGCTAAAATCCAGTCAGCAGGAACCTGCCACTGAGCGTATTGAAGTCAAAACAGAGTCCAAAATAAATTCGAAGGAGATCATTGATAAATTCATCGAAACCAGTCCCAGCATGCCAAAACCGAAGGCAGAATTCTATTCTCCATCGAAGAAAGCAAAAGAAAGTCTGGACGATGAGCGAATTCCGGTTTCGGAAACTTTGGCAAAAATATATGCGGCTCAGGGAAATTTTCCAAAAGCAATTCATGTTTATCATCAATTAAGTTTGGCGTTTCCAGAAAAAAAGAGTTTATTTGCACTCCAAATTGAAGAATTAAAGAAAAAAATTACCTCATAAAATGATAGCATTAATTTCAATTTTACTAGTATTAGCAAGCATTTTACTAATCGTTGTTGTATTCGTTCAGAACCCTAAAGGAGGAGGTTTGTCTTCTGATTTTGGTGCTGCTCAACAACTTGGTGGTGTACAACGTACCAATGATTTTATCGAAAAAGCAACCTGGGTTTTAGCAGGAGTTATTTTGGTAGGAAGTATTTTGATGACAAGTATTATGAAACCTGAGAAGCCAAAAGTTCAGCAAGGTAAAGAACAACCAGGCGGGCAACCAGGTGCAGGAGGACCACAAGGTGGAACTGCTCCGGGGAATCAAGGTGCACCTCAAGAATAAGCATTCAAGAAAAATCAATTATAGAATGTCAGTATGTCACAACATACTGACATTTTTTGTTTCTATCACTTCATAAAAATGCAAAATTGACACAATCCGCACATTGGCACAATCTTGGTCAATCAGCAGTGTCAAATTTTATCAAAATAAAATAACAATATGTCAACAACATTTAAACCTTTAGCAGACAGAGTGCTTATCGAACCGGCACCTGCAGAGCAAGTAACAGCAAGTGGAATTATCATTCCCGATACAGCGAAGGAAAAACCGTTAAAAGGAAAAGTGATCGCAGTTGGAGTTGGAAAAAAAGACGAACCAATGCAAGTAAAAGTAGACGACACTGTTATTTACGGTCAATACTCCGGTACCGAAATTAAAATTGACGGGAAAGATTACCTGATCATGAAAGAAGGGGATATCTACGGAATTATCGGGTAGGAAAAGTTCAAAAGGTTGAAAGAGTTCAAACAAAGTTCAATTGAAAATTGAAAAGTTGTTTAATCAACCAGAACATTTGAACATTTGAACATTTGAACATTTGAACATTTGAACATTTGAACATTTGAACATTCATCAACAAAAAGAAAAATAACTCATTAAGAAATAAGAAATGGCAAAACAAATTTATTTTGATGTTGAAGCTCGTGAGAAGCTGAAAAAAGGAGTTGATTCATTGGCAAATGCTGTGAAAGTAACCCTTGGACCAAAAGGAAGAAATGTTGTAATCGGGAAAAAATTCGGAGCTCCTCAAGTAACAAAAGATGGTGTTTCCGTAGCGAAAGAAATCGAATTGGCTGACCCGATCGAAAATATGGGTGCACAAATGGTGAAAGAAGTTGCTTCTAAAACTGCTGACATTGCAGGAGACGGAACAACAACTGCAACAGTTTTGGCACAGGCAATCATCACTGCAGGATTGAAAAACGTAGCTGCAGGTGCAAATCCGATGGATTTGAAACGCGGAATCGACAAAGCGGTTCTTTCTGTAGTAGCAGATTTGAAAAAGATCTCCAAAGAAGTAGGTTCTGACAATGATAAGATCAAGCAGATTGCAACCATTTCCGCAAACAACGACGAAACAATCGGTACCTTAATCGCTCAGGCGATGAAAGTAGTTGGAAACGACGGTGTGATCACTGTTGAAGAAGCAAAAGGAACTGAAACGGAAGTGAAAACAGTGGAAGGAATGCAATTCGACCGAGGATACCTTTCTCCTTACTTCGTAACCAATACAGACAAAATGATTGCTGAAATGGAGCATCCGTTGATTTTGATCTACGATAAGAAGATCAGCAACATGAAGGAATTGCTTCCTATTTTGGAGCCGGTGGTTCAAAACGGAAAATCATTGATCATCATTGCAGAAGATGTAGACGGTGAAGCCTTAACGACATTGGTTGTAAACCGTTTGCGCGGAAGCTTGAAAATCGCAGCTGTAAAAGCTCCGGGATTCGGTGACCGCAGAAAAGCTATGTTGGAAGACATCGCAATTTTGACAGGTGGACAAGTAATCACCGAAGAGCGTGGCTTAACTTTGGAAAATGCAACTTTGGATATGTTGGGAACTGCTGAGAAAGTAGAAATCGACAAAGACAACACAACGATCATCAATGGAGCCGGACAAAAAGAAAACATTCAGGCACGTATCGGTCAGATCAAAGCACAAATGGAATCTACCACTTCCGATTACGACCGTGAGAAATTGCAGGAGCGTTTGGCTAAATTAGCCGGAGGTGTTGCTGTTCTTTACATCGGTGCGCCAACTGAGGTTGAAATGAAAGAGAAGAAAGACCGTGTGGACGATGCGTTAGCTGCAACAAGAGCTGCCGTAGAAGAAGGAATCGTACCTGGTGGAGGTGTTGCATTGATTCGCGCAATGGATGCCTTAGAAACACTGACGGGAATTAATGACGATGAAACTACCGGAATTGCAATCGTAAAACGCGCAATCGAAGAACCATTGCGTCAGATCATTGCAAATGCAGGTGGTGAAGGTGCAGTAGTTGTTCAGAAAATCCGTGAAGGAAAAGATGACTTCGGATACAACGCACGTACGGAACAATACCAAAATTTATACGAAGCCGGAGTTGTTGACCCGACGAAAGTAACGCGTATTGCAATCGAAAACGCAGCGTCTATTGCAGCAATGCTATTGACAACAGAATGTGTCATCGCTGATGAGCCGGAAACAGATGCTCCTCATATGCATGGCGGAATGCCAGGTGGAATGCCGGGAATGATGTAATAAACAACATTCATACAATAAAAAAGAAAAATAGGGAAGCGATGTATCGCTTCCCTATTTTATTTGATTCTTTTTATTCAAATACATTAAATTTGCAGCAATTACAGTTCCCTGAAATATGGGAGCTTTCCGATCCTCCTTCCCCCGACTTTATGTCGGGGATAGACAGGAACGACACTATATAGAAGAGCAGTCATCCACAAGATGTACTGCTCTTCACTTATAAGGAAATACTTCCTGTTTTTAAAAACAGCTCTTTGATCTTTTCGACATGCCCTGTTTCCACAATCTGGTTCAGGGTTTCTATATGGAGGTAAACAACCGCATTCCCCACTTTCCGGAACCGGATAATGCGTGTATGTGGTGATTTCGGATCAATGGAGGCCGGTAAATCCGACAATTCGTTGATTTCTTTCCCCGACAATTGCTTCATACAAGGCAGACACATCATTTCAGAATCGGTCATGACATAGTTTTTGAGCAAATCCCATTTCAATTCTGTGTTATCCACTACTTCCAGTTCTGATCGTTCATTCAGAATAAAAATAGCCGGATTTCCGGGCACAGCTGTACAGTATTGCTTCTCCCCTTTCTGGTTGGTGTAAATGCGCAGGTTTGGTGTTGGAGACTTCACTAATTTTAACTCTTGAACAGGAAAATTCAGAACCGTTTCTTTGACATCGTAATCCGAATCTATTTCAAAAACGCGTGCGTTAAACGCATAACTGTTACTGCCGGTTAATTTTGTCCAGGTCAGCATCCAACCGCCATTTATCATCGTGAAACTAACCGAACTCGCTGCCGGATTCGATTCAACAACCGTAGAATACACTTTCTTTTGAGATAAATCGTTCAGGTTGACCGACCAGACATCCAGCTTCGATTTGCAATAATCCACACTTTTATAATCGCTCAGAGTTAATGGCGGAGCATTCCGGTCTCTGAAGGCCGTTTTACTCAAACAAAACAAAAGTTCCTGCTTTTTATTGAGCCCGATACATTTGAAATCATACAAATCCAGAACTTCCTTTTTCTTTCCATAGGAAGCGTCGAAAACATCAATCAGCAAATATTCATAGGAAACGGAATAAGTCGTCAAATCCAAAATACACAATCTCAAATACGTATTTATTCCTTTCGGTTTGAATTGTTTCGGATGCGTGTTCGCAGAAATCGCATAATACGTTTGATAAAGAATTACCTTGTTTTTGACCGAGGTAATAATTCCCGCATCTACGTGATTCGCGTTATTGGAATACTGATCCCAAACACTTTTGACTACGCGCTCCTGTTTTTCAAGCTGAATGGCTTTGTATTCATTCTTCTGATCCGGAAAATACTTTTCGATATGCAGGTAATTATCCACAAAAGTATACCGTGTATTCGTCTTCATATCAAAAGCCGTAAAGCTACTTGTCTTTTGATCCGAATTGGCATTTTCCTCGATTACTTCCTGCGTAAGATCCCGCTTCAGGTTTCCTTTCGAATCAAACTTAAAACGGTAATTTCCTTCCGAAAGCTGGAAGGAGCCATCTTCAAACAGATAGGTCCCGATCTGATAAGGCAGTTTGTTTTTGAAATATTCGGAATTTTGAACCCAGGAATTGGATTGTCCGAACAAAAAACCGGAAAAAAGCAGAAAAACAAGTGAACTTAGAAGGCGCATTAACAGAATTTATAGGATCGTTTTGATCAAATATAACTATTCCCTGAATCATCGCAGGGAATAGTTAGTACCTTTGCAAAAATTTTGCCATGGCAGACATTACAGTAACGATCATTGACAGAGAAGGAGTAGCGCATGAGTTATCAGCGCCTACAGACATGAATATGAACATCATGGAGCTTTGCCGCGCATATGAACTTCCGGTCAAAGGCGAATGCGGCGGTATGGCAATGTGTGCAACCTGTCAGTGTTACCTGGAATCCGATACTCCTTTGGAAGAACAAAGCGATGCCGAACTGGATATGTTGGATCAGGCATTTTATGTGAAATCCAACAGCCGTTTGGGATGCCAGATTCCTATTTCGGACGAAATCGACGGGATTGTATTGCGATTAGCGCCAGAGGCGGAGTAGTTAATTACGAATGCCGAATTACAAATTCGGCTAAAATCCCCGAACAGATGTAATTCCAATCAATTAGAGCGTCGAACTGTCATGGAGGTTTATCGAGAACGACTGAAAAATCAAAAACTTCTTTGCACTTTTCCAATCACCGAAAACAATTCGAAACTCGTAATTCGTAATTATAAGGTAAACGTCAACCCGGTTCCGAAACTGAAAATTCCCAACTGTCTTCTCAGATTGACTTTCGACCAGACTTCTCTTCCTGAGAACCAATATTCGGATTCGTCCATACGTCTGAATTTCTTCTTTCCGAACTGAAATGCGTATTGATACCTGAAACCGATATGGAACAAGACTCTTTTGGTAATCGGGTAATTCATCCGGAAGCCAAACATAAAGGTCATTCCTCTGAGTTCTTCGGCACGCGAATCCAATAAGCGTTCTTTTACGGATGAAAGCAATACGTTCTGATCCGGATTCGTCAATTCTATTGCCAGATCTCTGTTCGGAAGCTGAATCAGGGAATACCCGATTCCGATTTCGCTTGCAAAACCACAAGGAATTCTACTGTCATTCAGCGCAACGGTTACTCTCGGCATAAAAACGGTTTCACGAATCGGGAGATAAGCTACTTTCCCATCCAGGTATTGCGCAACCATCGCTCCGCTGGTATCTTTGAAGTTCCGGGTCAACTCGTCAACCGACTGCAAATTCACCTGGTAAAAACGCTGCGAAAATTCCAACCCAAAACCTACGGATTCCGTCAAGGCCACGTTCAAACTGGCTCTGTAAGCTATATCGAGTAAATTGTAGGAGCTGTGAAGTCCTGCTTTTCCGGAAACATATCCTTTGCGCTCTCCAAAGATATTTTGTAGTAAGGGAATTTGACCTTGTCCGTCAATTTCAAGGAATACGCGCTTGCCGTAATAACCAATTTCCTGCGCGCGGGAAAACGAAGCAAGTAACAAACAGCAAAAAACAAGTGCTTTTTTAATAGTCATTTTTCGCTTGTTTTAGCTGGTGAAACATTCCGTATAGCCTGGAACCGATAAAATGCTTTGTAGAAGGCTCATTCGCATAATACGCACGATTCAAAACAAGCTCTCCCGTTTTCAGATCCAATACATAAAATTGCCAATCGGAGTAATGCCCGGAAAGAATTTCAATCGGGAAATAAACCAATCCGACCGGCAGCAAAACCGTGAAAAGAAGCACGTTCCCGAAATACAAATCCGGAGCATACGCATGCTGATATTCCAAAAACAGGAGCTTTTCTGCTCCATATAGTTTTTTTATCCGGTTCAAATCGGGCAAGTCTAAAACAAAATAATCGTTTTCATGATCTTTGATCGCACGGGTCAGGCTTCGCTGCAGCAACGCATAATTATTCCAGTCTGACGCATCCAGCGTGTCCAATTTTTGCAAACTCAGACTTTTCACCCGGATATTCAAATCCGAAGCATTGTCCTTCACCTCCTTCATTATCAAATCTCTTGTTTTGAAGGTTTTGTAAACATTGACCTCGGAAGACCTGGTAGTTTCAAAAATAGCGGGTTGAAACACCAACATGGAATCCATTTTGAGATGCGCTTCTTCATCATATTTCAGATATTCCAGGTCTGATTGTTCATTATCCGTCATCAAATTGAACTCCTCATTCCTTCGTTCAAGCAAGGTACTCTTCACCGTATGTTGTTTGAACTTCACCAGGAAATTGCTGTCACGGATAATATCTGCAATTCCGTACATGTAGAATTTCGTTGAATCGATCTCAAAACCATCTGTCATTCCTTTGGATTGATTTTCAATCACCGCATACTTATCCCATTCATCGGTGCGAAGTTTTTCTCCGGAATTTGCTGCTTTCTTTTTTTCGCCCAGGTAAACGAGCGTTTCGGCATAGTTTCTTTTTGAGAATTTATCAAGGTCAAAATCTTCACTCTTTACAAGGAGTTGAATCGCTGTTTCAAGACTTTTCCGTGCAATGACGTTCGTTGTATCTTTTTGGTAAGCATCGTAAATCACTCTCAATCCTACTGCCAGTTTTCCATTCTTCGGGAGCACATTTACAAACTGGTTCAGAATGGAAATCTGTCCTTCGTAATAACGCGCTTTCTTTCGTGGAAGCAATGTATAATAACCCGGCTTTTTCTTCTGCACAACCGTTTTCATTACGTCCAGCCATGCCTGTGATTTACAATTCGCTAAAAAAGCGGATTCGGGATACGTTTTCTCTAAAATATAAATCGCATATAACGCTTCTACCGGTTCTTCCTCGTATACTTTATTCAGCACATACTCGAAACGGGCAACATCCCGGATGTAAAAAAAGCAGGAGCTGTCTTCATAAAGCATATTCTTATCCCAATCCCTGAACCTGGAAACCTGCTCCGTTACCTGTTCTTTCCTTTTAGCCAGGTTCGGATGCGACATCAGGTAGTCATTGTACTTAAACTTTGCTGAAATCTCGGTTCTTTTGAAATCGAAGTACATTTCAGGAATGTACATTTCGTTGGTATTGAAATACGTTTTATCGAATTTCATTTCTTCAAAAGGAAGGTAGGAATAAAGCAGGACGTCAAATGTTTTATTGATCTCACCCGGTTTGTATCCCGCATCATGAACCATTTTGACGGCCATCCGGTCGGCTTCCAGTTCATTTTCCCGCGAGTAATTGCTCAAAAAACGGGCTCTTTCATTGTAGGAATAGAATTTTTCCTTGGTGGCATATGTATACAATTCAAGAACGTGATGTTCCTGGAAATGAATGATTTCATGAGAAATCACAAAAGCCAATTGCGCTTCAGTCGTTAATTGGGCAATCAATCCGGTGGTAACGAAGACAATTCCCTGCCGGGTTGAGAAAGCATTTGCATCCGTGGAATTGTAGGCATAAAAGCGCAACTTTCCTTCCAGATCTTTATTTCCTGCAACCAGTTTATCTCCGAGTTTCTGCAGATAGCGGCTAATCGTATCGCCGAATGTCACATTTCCGGAATACAGGATTTCGTCAATGGAATAATTGATCTGTTCTACGAAAAACTGCTTCTTCCTGGGAGTCAATGATTTTAAATCCTCCCGGCTATCTTGTTTGATCTTGTTTAACGTGGAGTTTGAAAAGTCCTTTGGAACCGGACCCTTATTGCACAGCGGCTGATAGTGATTAAAATCTTCCTGCGCCAGCAGATTGGAAAAAGCACCAATCCATGTGCACACAAAAGCTATTAAAAACTTCCCTACCATTTAATATTTTCAGGAAGTAAACAAACCGGGATCGGTTCCATTTTGTGCTTATTCGCACGATTCAATTTGCGGTAGATCGTCAGCACTTCTTTTTGCCTTTCGTTTAAAGTATCTTCGTTTCCGCTGAATCCCATAGCCCATTCCAATTCCGGGTAAGTTGCTCCCATCTGATCTTCATCTGACCGGCCGTCTTCCCATAAACCGTCTGTTGGTTTTGCAACCAGGATGGATTCCACGATATTCAGAGAACCTGCCAATTCAAAGACTTCTGTTTTTGTCAGATCTGCAATCGGGCTTAAATCCACTCCGCCATCACCGTACTTGGTAAAGAATCCCACTCCGAAATCTTCAATTTTATTTCCTGTTCCGGCTACAAGCAAGCTGTGTGTTTGTCCGAGTGCATACAAGGTCGTCATTCTCAAACGTGCTCTTGAATTTGCCATTGCCAGGTGATTTTCAACCGTACTTGCAGGAAAAGTTCTTTCCAATTGTTGAAACGCAGCTGTTAAGTCAATGGTTTGTGCCTCTACATTGGAAAAGTTTGTCTGCAGCCATTCAATATGCTCTGTAGCTCTTGTAAACTCTGCTTTTGTTTGACGAATCGGCATATTGAGCACCAATACATTCATTCCTGTTTTTGCACAAAGTGTCGATGTCACGGCACTGTCCACTCCACCGGAGATCCCAACAATAAACCCGTTTACACCTGCATTCAACGCATATTGCTTCAACCAATTTGAGATATAATCAATTACCTGTAGTTCCTTTTCCATAAATCTTGTTAGTAAAAATAACAAAAAATCCCGTCTCAGCTAAGCCGGACGGGATTTCTAAGAAGTATAAATGGGTTCTCTTAGAATAGAATACCTATTTTCAAACAGAATTGCGTTTGTGTTGTTTTCAAACCGAAGTAATCGCTGCTTCCAACAGATCTGTTAAACAAGGTTCTGTTTTTTCCGCTTCCTTCGATGTTGATTGGAGTTAAACCGTAGTAAAATCCAAGTTCAGCAAACAATAAG
>NZ_JASLCN010000203.1 GCF_030151805.1 Fluviicola sp. | reverse complement strand
TAATCGCACATAGTCTGGATATTGAATTCTTTTTTGCAAAACCATATCAAAGCTGGCAAAGAGGAAGCAATGAAAACTTAAACAGGCTTGTAAGGCAATATTTCCCTAAAGGAACCGACTTCGATAAAGTTGATCCTAAACACATCGCTTTTGTTGAAAATCAAATCAATCACAGACCAAGAAAAAGGTATAACTTTAACTCTCCTATAGAAATGTTTAATCAAAAATTGCATTTATAAGTTGAATGTACCGATTTCAAAATCAGGGAAATCACAATTTCTGTTTTTGCTGAAATCTCATATAAGAGATTTTGAATCTTTCCGACAGGTTTCAACTCGTTTTTTTCTGCCTGCATCTGCGTGCTTTTTTTTGGAAATCACTTAAATTCTCAGATAAGAAATTTTTTAACAGGTAAACAGAACCTGATTTTGTTTACCTTTTTTGTTTTGTAACATGGGGTATTATAAAGAAGATTATTTCTTTTGCCTTAAATAGTGAAATGTGTTATTGTAAAGAGATCTAATCGAATGAGCCGGCCGACCAGTCAAAGTCTATTGCAATTTATTTTTACACTCATGTTATTCGGGAGTGTTTCCTGCTCGTTTGGACAAGATTCTTTGAAACCCATTCAATTTGAAAAAGTAGCGTTTAAAAAAACGGCCACCTGGAATGCGGAAGTGCTTTCTGCAGCAATTGTAAATGGGAAAAACACAGATAAAGAGAAGTTTGATGCAATTCTTTCCTGGGTGGTAAACAACATCAAATACGATTCCAGGCGTTATAACTCGGGTAAGGCTTTTTTATCGAATCGCTCGTTGAAACGGACTTTGAGAAGACGCAAAGGAATCTGCACCGATTACGCAGCTTTGATGGATTCACTTTGTTTTTATGCAGGATTACAGAATGTAACCATTACCGGATATGTCAAGGAAGTCAATTTTGATGTAAATGATCCGGTTTATTTTGATAATCACGCCTGGAATGCAGTGAAATTAAATGGAAGCTGGTTTTTGTATGATCCAACCTGGTGTTCGGGTAATGTTGGTTTGGATTACAAGCCCTTTGCGAAATGGCGGATCAAAATGATTCAAAAATTGGAAAAGCGCACCAAAAAAAAGGAGCTGAAATTCGGTTCGAAAATAAAGAACGGTAAAAGATGTAATCTACCCAAAGAGACAGTTTACAAGTCTAAAACCATTGATGTCGTTCGTTTTTTTTCGCGTGTATTTATTCGGGTGCTTAAGTGGTTTCCGTTCAAAATGGAAGAGAAATTTGAGGGTGTCGCTAATTCAGCCTGGTATTTGACCAATCCGGAGGTGTTTGCGGTAACTCACTTTCCGAATAATCCGATCTGGTCTTTTTCCGAAAAGACTGCCGATGTAGCGGATTTTGTGGCAGACATGAAGTACTATACTATTCCGGATTATTTGAGCATGGATGAAACCCGTCACGGAACATTTTGTTTGCCTTGCGATGATTATGAAGCCTCAACTGAAATGGAAAGAGAAGCAAAAAATTACGAAGCAAGTCTTCAGAACAACCCCAACAATCATTTTTTACCCGGAAACTATCAGCTGATGATGGGTGGGCATTTGTATCAGGAAGTTCTGAAAGAAACGGATTCTTTGACGAAAGTTCATTTAATGGATTCTACAGAAGTTTATTTGTTGAAAGCAAGGGCTTATTACAAGCAAGCTCAAAAAGATGCCAGGGTGGAAGCGGTTTTTCATGTTAAAAAGAATACAGCCAAAAAATACGTGCTCCTGAAAGAAAATCGTAAGGGGTTAACGGAGTTGAATAAGCTGCTTAGTCTTACAGTAATAAAAAGAAATCAAATACGCGTCTTAGCTGCAAAATCCAGGAGTTTAAACAGATCCGAAAACAGCTTTTTGAATCGTTTCAATAACAATTTTTCGAATGCCGGACCGGCTAAAAAAATGAAGGACGAACAAATTGAAAAGATCAGGCAAAAGATAGGGGCGAATAAAGCTTATTGTGATTCTCTGACAACCGAAATTCAATCAATACAAGAACGGTTTAAGTTAAATCTGGGAACACTCTGGTTGAATTTAAGAGAGGGAGAGGAAAAAGCTGTTCCCTTGTTGAATAACTATTTCACAGACGGTCAGATGAGACTGTTCGGCCTGCAGGACAGTTATAAATTCTACATCCGGGAATTGCGGAAGAAAATTGCAGCCGACAAAGAGATATTGGCGAATAGTATCGATACAAATCTCTGGAAAATGTCGGACTCTGTTTGTAAGGATTATACCAGGCTGGTTCAGATGGTCAAAAAACGAGATGCTGCTTTTGATAAAAACAAACGAAACTTCATGTTGTTGAGACGTGTCGGTGTATTGACGGAAGCGGATGTTCGAAATTTCTGTTTAGAATCAGCTGCAACTGTTACAGAAACGATTTGTTGGAACAGTGAAAACGAATCATTGGTGAGAAGCCTGGTCCTGACGTTCAATTATTTTTCCCGGGTTATGCGAAAATCAACTCAGATCATTCCCTGGGATTCAAGAATGGAACAAATCCGCTATCGGGTAATTGATCGCCACGTGAGAAGAAACCAAATGCGAAGCAAAGATGCTGTTTATAATAATGCGAAGTTAGTTAGCCGGATCAATGCCAGCCTGCACGATCACCGGAAAAAAATTGAAAGAAAGAAATCCATTTAACAGGATGTTTTGTTTGGGAATTTAGTTGGTACATAAATTTTTCGCGCAGATAGTAAACAGGATATCTGATCTGCGCTCCGGCTCTGTCGGAGTTTGCGGAATCTGTGGGAGAAAGAAGTCAGTTGCCGGATTTACATCCAAATCTACCCGTAAAAACTTTCAAAGAATCGGGATGAGTTATTAACAAGAAACGAGCTTGCTTTTAATCATCCCTTTCTTTTCACTATCTTTATTGTCCCCAAAAAAGAGCGCGCATGTTTTTGATTTTCGATACCGAAACAACAGGTTTACCACGTGATTGGAATGCTCCATTGACGGATCTGGATAACTGGCCGAGAGCCATACAGATCGCCTGGCAATTACATGATGAATTGGGAAATGTGCTCGAAGCAAAAGACTTCCTGATTCGCCCGGATGGGTTCGATATTCCCTATGATGCGGAACGGATTCACGGTATTTCGACAGAACTTGCCTTAGAGCAGGGAGAAGCGCTGGAAGATGTTATCGCAGAATTTAATGAAGCCCTGCGGAAAGCAAAGTTTGTAGTGGGGCAAAATATCGGTTTCGACCTCAACATCATGGGAGCCGAATTCCTGCGAACCAAGGTTGAAACAACCATGCACGATCTTCCGGTATTGGATACCTGTACGGAAGTAACTGCCGAATTGTGTAAAATTCCCGGAGGTAGGGGAGGTAAATTCAAACTGCCGACACTAACCGAATTGCACAGCTATTTGTTCAACGTTCCGTTCGGAGAAGCACATAATGCAACTGCCGATGTGGAAGCAACCACGCGTTGTTTCTTCGAATTGGTACGCAGAGAAGTTTTTACCAAAGAAGAACTAAAGGTTGAGTTAGAGTATTTCGATCGCTTCAAAATTGCGAACCCGGATTACATTCAACCGATTGGTCTGACGCACCTCAACTTAAAAGAAGAAAGTGCAAAGCTTAAGAAGCAGACAAGCGATGATACGATTTCGGTAGACGTTTCCGAAGCGCGTGAGCGCTTGAAAGACCTTCCGTTTGTTCATTTGCACAATCACACGCAGTTTACAATTCTTCAATCCACTATGGATGTGAAAGGATTGATCAAGCAAGCGGTGAAACACAACATGCCGGCTGTCGCGCTGACGGATATCGGAAACATGATGGCTGCTTTCCATTTCGAGAAAGCCATTGCCGGAATCAATAAAGAAATAGAAGCAGAA
This sequence comes from Fluviicola sp., assembly GCF_030151805.1. GTDB lineage: Bacteria > Bacteroidota > Bacteroidia > Flavobacteriales_D > Crocinitomicaceae > Fluviicola. Next base: position 4,319 of record NZ_JASLCN010000203.1, on the reverse strand, counting down.
AGACAACAAGCTGAAGAAAACGGGCAGGTTTATAACAGAGAACCGTTACTGCCGATCATCGGTTGTGAGATGTATGTTTGCCGCGACCGGAAAGATAAGACCGTTAAAGACAACGGTTCATTGGTTGTTTTTCTGGCAAAAAATAAAAACGGGTATCACAACCTCATCAAGCTGGCATCTGCAGCACATACGGAAGGAATGTATTACGTGCCACGGATCGATAAAACGATTATCGCGCAGTATCACGAAGATTTGATCGTTTTGACCGGAGGTTTGAGCGGTGAAGTACCAAGTTTGTTACTGAATGTCGGTGAGAAACAGGCAGAAGAAGCACTTGTTTGGTGGAAAAACATCTTCAAGGACGATTTGTATGTAGAAATCATGCGCCACGGGCAGGAAGACGAAAACCGTGTCAATGCTTCCCTGATCAAACTGGCTCAGAAGCACGAAGTAAAAGTCGTCGCAACAAATAACACATTTTACGGAACAAGAGAAGATGCGAATACGCACGATATTTTGTTGTGTGTAAGAGACGGAGAACAGGTTACAACTCCAAAAGGAAAAGGAAGAAATTTCCGTTTCGGATTGGAAAACGAAGAATACTACTTCAAATCTGCCGACGAAATGAAGGAATTGTTCCTGGATTTACCGGAAGCAATAGAAAGCGTAGCAGAAATCTTAGGGAAAATTGAACCGTATGCCCTGGCACGGGAAGTATTGCTTCCAGCCTTCGAAATTCCGGAAGAATTCAAATTCCCGGAAGATGAGGTTGACGGTGGTAAAAGAGGAGAAAATGCCTATTTAAGGCACTTAACATATGAAGGAGCAGCGAAGCGCTATCCTGAAATTACGGACGAAATCCGCGAACGTTTGGATTTCGAATTGGCAACGGTCGAGAAAACAGGATATCCCGGGTATTTCTTGATCGTACAGGATTTCTGTCAGGCAGCCCGCGACATGGGAGTTTCCGTTGGTCCGGGACGTGGATCTGCCGCAGGTTCTGCGGTGGCATATTGTACCGGAATTACCAATGTCGATCCGATTGCGTACGATCTCCTATTTGAGCGTTTCTTAAATCCGGATCGTGTTTCCATGCCCGATATTGATATCGATTTCGACGATGAAGGTCGTGGACGGGTAATTGACTGGGTAATTGCAAAATACGGTGCAAACCAGGTGGCGCAGATCATTACCTACGGTACGATGGCTGCGAAATCGTCTATTCGCGATGCAGGTCGTGTATTGGATCTTCCTTTGATCGAAACCAACGGATTGGCCAAGTTGATCCCGGATAACTTTTCGCTGGATGCTATTTTCAATTGGGAAGAACCCAAATTGGCAGAAAAACTGGCGAATAGCCCCCAGGATCTGGCAAACGTACAGGAATTACGTACACTTGCCCGCGGAACGGACATGCGTGCGCAGGTTTTGAGACAAGCGCAGCGAATTGAAGGCTCTGTCCGAAATACGGGAATTCACGCCTGTGGAGTCATCATTACTCCGGATGATATTACGAATTTCGTTCCGGTTGCTTTGGCGAAGGATACGGGAATGTGGTGCACGCAGTTTGATAACTCGGTGGCGGAAGAAGCCGGTTTGCTGAAAATGGACTTCTTGGGTCTGAAGACGCTCACCTTGATCAAGGATGCAGTCAAAAACGTGAAGAAACGTCACGACATCGACTTAGATCCGGATACTTTCCCGATTGATGACGAAAAGACTTACGAGTTATTCCAGCGTGGTGAAACAGTAGGGATTTTCCAATATGAAAGTCCCGGAATGCAAAAATACATGCGTGAATTGCGTCCTTCGGTATTTGCCGATTTGATCGCCATGAATGCCTTGTACCGTCCGGGTCCGCTGGAATACATTCCGGACTTCATTAAACGGAAAAACGGAGAACAAGAAATCAAATACGATTTGGATGCTTGTGAAGAGTATCTGAAAGAAACATACGGAATTACAGTTTATCAGGAGCAGGTAATGCTTTTGTCCCAGAAATTGGCAGGCTTTTCCAAAGGTGACGCCGACGTTTTGCGTAAAGCAATGGGTAAAAAGCAGCGTTACATCCTGGATAAAATGAAGCCTCAGTTCGTTGAACAAGGTCAGCAAAGAGGACATGATCCGGTGATTCTGGAAAAAGTGTGGAAAGACTGGGAAGCATTCGCGTCCTATGCCTTCAACAAATCGCATTCCACGTGTTATGCCTGGATTGCCTACCAAACTGCTTATTTGAAAGCGAATTACCCGGCAGAATTCATGGCTGCGGTACTTTCGAATAACTTAAATGACATCACGCAGGTGAGTTTCTTCATGGAAGAATGCCGGCGCATGGGATTGGAAGTATTGGGACCGGATGTGAATGAATCAGTCTATGAATTTACGGTGAACCAGGCTGGAGCAATTCGTTTTGGTTTGGGTGGAATCAAAGGTTTGGGAAGCGGCCCGGTTGAAAACATCATTGAAGAACGCGCAAATGGATTCTTCACTTCGATTTTCGACATGACAAAGCGCCTGAACCTGCGTTTGGTGAACAAGAAAGCGTTGGAAAGCATGGCGTATGCCGGTTGTTTTGATTCCTTCAGAGGAGCACACCGTGCGCAGTATTTTGCATTGGATCCGGGAGGAAAAACATTCATTGAAAATGCACTGAAATATGGGAATAGCTTACAGGATAACGAAAATTCTGCACAGGTTTCCATGTTTGGAGAAACGGCAGATGTGAAAATGCCGGAACCGAGTATTCCGAATTCGGAAGAATGGAGTTTGCTCTACAAATTAAACCGCGAACGGGAAGTAGTAGGAATCTTTATTTCGGGGCATCCGCTGGATGATTTCAGAGTGGAAATCGAAGCATTTTGTAATGGAAACGTCGAATTACTTTCCAATGTGAAACATCACCTCGGGCGCGATTTCACCATTCCGGCAATTATCACCGATGCACAGCATTTGACCACAAAAACAGGAAAACCTTTCGGATTAATCCTGATTGAAGATTATACCAATTCGCACAAGCAATACATTTTCGGAGATACTTATCTGAAGTTTAAACACTTGTTGACAAAGGATTTGTTTGTAGCCATCAGGGGAAGAGTTCAGGAAGGGCCGTACCCGGATAAGATCACGAAAATGAAACCGATCGAATTCAGCATTAACTCAATCGAGCAATTGCAGGATATGATGGGAACGAAAACCGCAACAATCAACATCACAGTTCCGATCAAATTACTGGATCAGATGATGTTGAATAAACTGGAATCCATGTTTAAGGAAAGCGAAGAAGGAAACTGTTCGGTGAAGTTCACGGTAATTGATCATTTGGACAATCTGACAGTGACGATGCCTTCAAAACGTTTGAGAATCAATCCGTCTGCACGCATGCTCTCAGAAATGAAGGAAATGCAGCTGGAAGTGGGATTTGATACGAATTAAATGAAAAGGTTGAAGTTAAAAGGCAAAACAGATTATCCGGCTTCTCCCCTTGAGGGGAGACTGAGAGGGGTGGATTACCAATCTCAGTTAGCAACAGCCTCATGAGCTATATTATTCCCAGATCCAGATAGTATATTCTTTCATAAAACCACTCGGATTCAGCTTTATTTTCCAAAAATAGTGTTCAATATCCTGTTGAAATGGAGGCGTACATTGCTGAATCCCGACAACTCTGGCAATAGGAATGGGTTTGATTTCACTTGCGATAATAATGGCAATTTCCCCGATCGTTAATGTTCTGTTATTGATTTTAGAAAAAACAGGGGTTTTAGTGGAATCTGAGAAAGTGTTGGCCAAATAGGGAAGTATTTCAGTTCCACTATTGATTAATTTTTTACCGTTATTACATGATTCAATATCGTCCGAATTCGTAATCTCTTTAGAGATCAGTGCTAGTGATTCTCTTATTTGATAGTCAATGCGCATAGCTTTATCCGGTTCCGGAAGTTCTAATCTTCCTTCAGAAACGTTTATTTTGTTCTCGTCACAAGCCATTAAAACAGCTACGAATCCCAATGCAAAACTGAATGATTTCAGAGTGTTTTTCATAATTATAAGTAGTGTTTTACGAATCAATGTTCCTTTTAGAATAATGCGATTAAGCGAAAAACGTTTTATTGAATGGATTTGATCAGCGTTTCAATGCTCGAAGTCTTTTGGTTCAATACAATCAATTGACTTTTGTCGTTCAGGAGTATTTTGACTGCAAACTCTTTGTCCGGATTGGCTTTCCAATTTTTCAATTCGGTAAATGTGCTTTTCAATAGTTTGAATTTCTCCGCAGGTTTTTTTGAAATAATGACAACTTTCGTTAGCGGTGTTTCCTG